>NZ_JBSPTO010000026.1:0-86104 GCF_053850215.1 Mesorhizobium sp. f-mel | reverse complement strand
CAGGACATCGAATCTGATTTGCGCAAACTTGGGAATCCAGATTCAGTCAAAAGGCGAAGCGCTCTAGGCCGCCGTCTTGCGCTGGAACTGGCCCGCGGCCCGGTAACGCCAGAGATAGCTGGGCAGGATGCTGCCGATCGACTGTGGCTGGATATCGAGACCGGCGAGCGTCCTGTTTTCCCTGGTGGCCGCTTCCGACACGATGTTGTGCTCGCGCAATTGCAGGACCTGATCCTTGGTCAGCAGTGGATTGGGCAAAAGCCCGAGAATCGATGCCTGCATGTTCGCCACCCACCAAGGCACCGACACCAGAAGTCGCTTGCGGTCGATCATGGCAAGCATTTCCTGCATGCATTGCTTGAAGGTGAGCACCTGCGGCCCGCCAAGCTCATAGATCCGGCCGCCCTGGACTTTGCCGTCGACCGAGCGCGCCACCGCTTCGGCGACATCGCCGACATAGACCGGCTGGAATTTGGTCTGCCCACCGCCGATCAGCGGCAGGACCGGCGAATAGCGCGCCATATTGGCGAACCGGTTGAAGAAACTGTCCTCCGGCCCGAAATTGATCGACGGCCGCAAGATGACGGCATCGCTGATCGTTTCCAGGACCGCTTTTTCGCCGAGCGCCTTGGTGCGCGCGTAGTCCGATTGCGCGTTCAGATCGGCGCCCAGAGCCGAGATATGGGTGAGGCCAGCGCCGACGGCGCGCGCCGCTTCGGCGACGGCGCGTGCGCCGAATTCGTGGACGGAGGTGAATTTCTGCCGGCCGCTCTCATGCAGGATGGCCACCAGATTGACGACATGATCGGCGTCTTGCACGGCGCGGTCGACCGACCAGCGCACGCGAACATTGGCCTGCACCGGCTGGATCTGGCCGACATTGCCGAGCGGCTGCAGATGGCCGGCGAGATCGGGCCGGCGGCAGGCGACCCTTATGCGGTAGCCGCGCCTGGCCAGCGCCCGCACGACGTGACGGCCGACAAAGCCGGAACCGCCGAACACGACGACGAGCTTTGGGGTCTGCAGGATTTCGGTCATTGCTGGCTCCGGCGCAGTTTCCAGATTTACTGGCGCTTGACTGAAGCCGTTTCTTAGTCCGTTTCGCGCCAAAGGCAAAGGGCGACGATAAGTCGCCGGAGACCTTGTTTCGACCGCGTCAGAACGCCCTGCCGATGCGTGCGTCGACCGATTGGCGGTTGCCGCCGCGAATGACGAAGAAGAACAGGATCGCCGCCCACAGCAGCGATTTTTCGGCGCCCGAAAAGCCCTCGCCCATAGTGACCCAATGGAACCAGACGGTGACCAGAAGCACGAACATTCCGGCGAAGGCGGCCGGTCGGGTCAAGAGACCTATGGCGATGAAAATGCCTCCGAAGAACTCGGTGCATGCCAAGAGCAGGGACCAAACTGCGCCCGGATAGAAGCCGAGGCCCTCGACCATCTCGGCGGCGCCAAACGGATCGGTGATCTTCTGCGAACCATGAATGGTGAGGAAGATGCCGGCTACGGCACGCAGGATGGTTTCAGAGGTGGTGTGCAGCGCCACATAAAGGCTGCCAAGGGCTGGGACGAAAAGGCTTCTTCTGGAGTTGTCGGTGCTTGCGGACATTGGGGCTCCTCTTTTGCTGCTTCGCGCAAACACCCGACCACCTCAGTCAAAGTCAAATGAACAAAAGTTGAAAAGGCGTGTTAACTGACCAGATGCGAGAGAACGCAGAAAACCCCGCCGAAGCGGGGTTTTCGGGGTGACTTCCAAGGTCGGAGTCAGGGTCCGACGAGGCGGCCTGACCTGAGACGGTATCAGGACGGCGTGAGACGCCCGCCCCAGCCCTGGACATTCGACCGGATGTCACCGCCCGGGCAAAACCCCACCCCGGACAGGCATTGGTCGCGGCACCGCGCAAAAAGGTTCAACGGCGGCGAAAAAATCGCAGACAAACTTTTTAGGACGAATACCGGGCGGCGAATTCGGAGATGCGCTGCACCACGGCTTTCGGAGCCGTTATGCCCCGTGCTGCCGCCTTCTCCGCCGCTTCGGCCCGGGCACGGCCGGGCACATGCACGCCGTAGCGGCGGCGCAACCGTTCGAGCTGGTCCTTCATGCGTTTCTCGAAATCCGGATCGAGCAGCTTAGGCTCGACGGCCAGCACGAAGAGGCCGGTTCCGGGACTGTCCGGTCCGCCGCTGAACCATGGCGCATCGAGCGACCAGTTGGCGCCCGACAGGCCAGCCGCCAGCACTTCGACCATCAGCGCGATGTTGGCGCCGCGCTGGCCGCCGAAGGCCAGCATCGCGCCTTTCATGGCGGCGGCGGGATCGGTGGTCGGGTTGCCGCTCGCGTCCAGTGCCCAGCCTTCTGGAATTTTTCTGCCGTCCTCGGCCGCCTTGCGGATGTTGACGAAGGCAGTGGCGCTCGACGACTGGTCGATGACCAGCGGCGTTTCGTCGGCCGCGGGCGCGGCGAAGGACATCGGGTTGGTGCAATAGACCGGCTTGACCGAGCCCGAGCCGGCAAGCACGGCCGGTCCGTTGGTCGCGGCAAAGGACACCAGCCCCTGCGCGGCCAGCCGCCCGGTGAAATAGCCGAGTGCGCCGCATGTATAGGCGTTCTTCTGCGAAAAGATGGCGACGCCGAACAGGCGCGCCGCCTTGGCGAGATCGTCGATGGTGCGGTCGAAGCCGGTATGCGCCAGACCGCCTCTCGCGTCAGAGAGATAGACCGCCAAGGCCGGCCTAGTGATGACCGGCTCGGCCTTGCCGTCGATGCGGCCGGCCTCCAGTGCTTCGAGATAGTCGATGAAATGCGACAACCCCACCGTCGACAGCCCTTCCGCCTCGGCCGCTACGATGGAGGCTGCAAGCGACTGCGCCGCTTCTTCATTGGCGCCGGCGCCGAGCGCCGCCATCCGGCACAGCCCTGTCGCCTGGTCGAGACTAAGTTGCATTTCGTAAGTCCTGAATTCGTGAAACTGTCTCGATCAGCCGAGCCGGTTCGGAATCCGCGCCTCGAGCCGGCGGAAGCCGAGGACCAGGATACCGGTGATGGCCATATAGACCAACGCCAGAAGCAGCAAGGGTTCGTAGGTGACGAACAGATCCTGGCGCACCCTCGAGGCTACGGCATAGATGTCGACCATGGTTATGGTCGCCACCAGCGGTGTTGCCTTCAGCTGGAGAACGGTTTCGCCGGCCAGCGTCGGCAGCGCCCGGTGGATCGCCTGCGGAAGCCATACTCGCCTGAACATTTTCCAACGGCTCATGCCGAAAGCTCGGGCCGCCTCGAGTTGACCTTTCGGTACGCCTGCGAAGGCGCCACGCATTACTTCGCCTTCGTAGCCAGCATAGGAAATCGTCAGCGAAAGAACTGCATAGGGCCATGCCTGCCTGAGAATGGGCCAGAGGAACGACTCGCGTATCCACGGAAATTGTGGAAACAGCGAACCGAGTCCGAAGTAGAGCAGCCAGAGCTGGAGCAGCAGCGGCGTACCACGAATAACCGTGCAGAACACCTTGGCCGGAACGCTCAGAATCGGCGGGCCGATCACCTGCGCGAGGCCGAGGGGGATAGCGAGCGCGATGCCCAGAGCCGACGTCACCACCAGCAGCCATATGGTCCGCCATATGCCCTGCAAAGCCAGCGGCAGATAGGCGGGCAGCCAATCCCAGCGCATGAGGAAAATCGACGCCAATATGATAACCAGCGCGATCAGGATCAGCGCTATCCGATGTGGCCGCATCCAGAGCGAAGCTCGGGCGGCGGCGTTAATGACCGGGGTTTCGGCAGCCGCCATCAGTGAGTTCCCGCGATCGAAGGCATGCCGCGTCGCGCCCAGCGCTCAACACGCCCGATGACGACGTTGGAGACGAGGGTCAGAACGAGATAGAGCGCGCCCGCCGCCATGAAGAAGGTGAAATAAGCCTTCGTCGCGCCGGCTGCCGTCCGTGTGGTTTGCGTCAGTTCATTGACGCCGACGATCGCGAGAAGCGCGGTGTCCTTGGTGGCGATCAGCCACAGATTTGCCAGCCCTGGGATGGCGAAGGGCAGCATCGCAGGTAGCGTGATACGCCTGAGAAGCAGGCCGGGGGGCATTCCATACGCCCGCGCGGCTTCGATCTGGCCCTGCGGAATGCCGAGAATCGCGCCGCGCAAGACTTCGGTAGAGTAGGCGCCCTGCACGACCCCGAGCACGCCTATTCCGGCGACAACACCGTTGATATCGATTGCGGCATGGCCGAGCGCGGTGAGCAACTGGTTGATGAGGTCGGTACCAGCGAAATAAAGCAGCAGGATCAGCACCAGTTCGGGCACAGCGCGGACCACGGTGGTATAGACTTCCAGCAGGTCACGGACCACCGGCCCGCCATAGAGCTTGCCATAAGCGCCGCCGACGCCGATCACGAGACCGACTCCAAAGGAGCCGAAAGCAATTCCGACGGAGTTTGCCAACCCATGCAGAAGGCTGAGACCCCTGCCGTTCGGCGGCTGGAAGGAAAGCAATTCCAGCGAACTGGCTCCGAAGATGGTGGCGAGAACGTCGCTCAGCTTATGTCCCCTGGACTTCCGGGTTGAGGCGCCAATGATGTATCAAGCCGGACGTGCCATCGCGACGATGGCGGCTAGGCATGCCCGGCTTGATGCCGCTGCCGTCAGTTGGACTGCGACTCTTCGCCGTAGATGTCGAAGTCGAAGTACTTCTTGGTGATTTCGGCATACTTGCCATTGGCGCGGATGGCCTTGATTGCGGCATTGAGCTTGTCCTTGAGCCCGGTATCGCCTTGACGTACGCCGGCGCCGACGCCAGGCCCGAGCACTTCAAGGTCCGGTGCGACATAACCTTTGAGGTCGCAGCACGCTTTGCCTTGATCCGACTTCAAAAATGCGTCGAGCGCGATCGAATCGGCCTGAGTGGCATCGATCCGGCCGGCGGCGAGATCCTGATTTGCCTCGTCCTGCGTCTGGTATTCTTTGATCTCGGCAGCATCGGTGAAGTGCTTCTTGGCGTAAGCAGCGTGCACCGTGGACGCCTGAACGCCGATAATCTTGGCTTTCAGCCCCTCTGGCGTCGCATCGAATTTCTGATCCTTGGCGCCGATCACCGCAGTCGGCGTATTGTAGTATTTCTCCGAAAAATCGATTTCCTTCTTGCGTTCGTCGGTAATGGACATCGAATTCATAATCGCGTCGATCTTCTTGGTTTTAAGCGCCGGGATAAGGCCGTCCCACGGGATTGGCGTCAATACGCAATCCAGCTTGGCTTCGCTGCAGATGGCGTTGACGATGTCTACTTCCCAGCCACCCCAGTTGCCGGAAGCATCCTGCGAGTAAAACGGCGGATAGGCTTCAGGCGAAAAACCCACCTTGATCTGTTCGGCGCTTGCCGAAAATGCGCCCGACAACGCGATCAGCGTGGCCGCGAGCGCCGTTTTGAGAAAAGGTTTCATTTTTTCATTTCTCCCGTTTTTGGTTTGACGTTCCCGTCTGCTTTTCTCGCAAGTCATCCAACATTGCGCAGAAACTGCTTCAGCCTTTCGGATTTGGGCGCACCGAAGATCTGCTCCGGCGGCCCTTCTTCCTCGACCAACCCGTTGTAAAGGTAGACGACATGCGTCGCGACTTCGCGGGCGAACTTCATCTCGTGGGTCACCAGCACCATGGTGCGGCCCTCGCGCGCCAGATCGCCGATCACCTTCAGCACCTCGCCGATCAGTTCCGGGTCGAGCGCCGAGGTCGGCTCGTCGAACAGCATGACGCGCGGATTGATGGCCAGCGCCCGGGCGATGGCCGCGCGCTGCTGCTGGCCGCCCGACAGATAGGCCGGATAGACATCGCGCTTTTCGGCCAGCCCGACGCGGGCGAGCAGCTTTTCGGCCTCGGCGATGGCCACGTCGCGCTTGACGCCGAGAACATGCACCGGAACCTCGATTACGTTCTCGATCAGCGTCATGTGGCTCCACAAATTGAAATTCTGAAAGACCATGCCGAGCTTGGAGCGGATGCGCTCGATCTGCTTGCGGTCGGCGGGAACGGTGTGGCCGTGACTGTCGGCCTTCATCCGGATCTCCTCGCCATTGACGCGGATGATTCCGCTGGTCGGGTTCTCCAGGCAATTGATGCAGCGCAGCAGGGTCGACTTGCCCGAGCCGCTGCCGCCGATGATGGCGATGACTTCGCCGTCGCGCGCCGACAGCGAAACACCCTTCAGCACATGCAGTTCGCCGAATCTTTTATGCAGGTTCTCGACATGGATGGCTTCGGCGGCGTCGTTCTGCGCCGTGTACTTCAGGGCGGGGGCCGGGCCTTGCGCTATCACCTTTGGGGTGCCTCACGATGCGGCTGGACCCGTCGCTGCTGGAATTTTTTACCCATTACCATCACTGGACAGACTTCTCATTCTCAAGATGGACCGTTCCGCTTGCCTCCGTCAACCATGCTTTTTGGACCATTGATCGCGGCTCGCTGAGTGGCTATTGGCTGAATGGGATGTTTCAGGAGCACTTGGTGGGTAAAGCATACGGGTCGCAGTCCATGGCCGGGCCCCTGCAGCGCGTGCTGATGCGGTCCGCCGCAAGCGCCATGCCTCGCGCCAAAGCATCGGAATGGCACTATGGTCCTGGCTTCGATCCGCAAAAGGCCGCTGCCCAGCATCAGGCGCTGACGACGCTGGTTCTGGCATCCGGCGCCGAGATCGAATGGCTGACCGACGCCGATGACGGGCTTGCCGATTCCGTCTTCACACACGATCCTTCACTGATGACCGACCACGGCGCCATCATTCTTGCCATGGGCAAGGCGCTGCGCCTGGCTGAGCCCGGCCTGCACGAGGCGGCCTACAAGCGCATGGGCGTGCCTATCCTCGGCCGCATCGAGCATCCCGGCCAAGTCGAGGGCGGCGACTGCGTCTGGGTGGATTCTCGGACGCTGGCCGTCGGCCGCGGCGTGCGCACCAACCAGGATGGCATCCAGCAACTCGCCAACCTGCTAACACCCAAGGGTATACAGGTCTATGGTTACGACCTGCCGCTCTGGCATGGCGAGGAGGCCTGCCTGCACCTGATGTCGGTGATCAGTCCGCTCGCCGACGATCTGGCGCTGGTCTATGCACCGCTTTTGCCGGCTGCCTTCTACCAGATGCTGCGGGCGCGCGGCATTCGCCTGGTCGAGGGCGACGCCGAGGAGTTCTTCGCTTCCAACGGTCTCAGCCTCAATGTGCTGCCGACCGCACCGCGCGAGGTGATCGCCGTTGCCGGCTTCCCGAAGACGGCGGCGGCCATGGCTGCCGCCGGCTGCAGGGTTTCAACCTTCGAGGCGGACGCGCTGTGCATTGCCTGCGAGGGCGGACCGACTTGCCTCACACGTCCGGTGCTCAGACAATGACGACAGTCGGCGAAGCGCTCATCACTTTGCTCGAAGCCCATGACGTCGACACGGTCTTCGGCATTCCGGGTGTGCATACTGTCGAACTCTATCGCGGGCTGGCGCGCTCGAAAATCCGCCACGTCACCCCGCGTCATGAGCAGGGCGCCGGCTTCATGGCCGACGGTTATGCGCGCGCCAGCGGCAAGCCTGGCGTCGCCTTCGTCATCACCGGACCGGGACTAACCAACACCATAACCGCCATGGGCCAGGCCCGCGCCGATTCGGTTCCGATGCTGGTGATCTCAGGCGTCAATGCCACTCCGACGCTGGGCAAGGGCCTCGGCCATCTGCACGAACTCCCCGACCAGCGTGGCATGATGGAGAAGGTGGCGCTCTTCTCGCACCGTGTCACCGACGCCGACGAACTGCCGGGCGTGCTTGCCCGCGCTTTCGCCCTGTTTTCGTCATCGCGCCCCGGTCCGGTCCATATCGAGATCCCGACCGACATCATGGTCAAGCCGGCCGACGGCATCGCAGCTTTGCTGACCAATGTCGCGCCGCCCGAACCGGATGCGGCGGCGATAGCAGAGGCGGCAAGGCTTTGCGCGGCTGCCCGCCGCCCGCTGATCCTCGCCGGCGGCGGCGCCAAGAGAGCCGACGCGCCGCTGAAGCGTCTCGCCGAAAGGATGGGAGCGCCGGTTGTCCAGACGGCCAATGCCCGCGGCCTGCTGCATCGCCATCCGCTTGGCGTGCCGGCGAGCCCGAGTCTGAAGGCGGTGCGTGCGCTGATGGCCGAGGCCGATCTGGTCATTGCCGCCGGCACCGAATTCGGCCCGACCGACTATGATGGGTATAGCGACGGCGGCTTTGTCCTGCCGACCAATCTGATCCGCATCGACATCGGCGCCGACCAGCTTGCCCGCCGGCCGGCCCGGATTTCGATCCAGGCCGATTGCGGCGTAGCACTCGAGGCGCTGCTTGCCGAAATCGGCAAGGGCCAGCCGCCATCGGACGACGGTCCGGCTCGCGCCGCTGCAACGAGGCAAGCGGCCTTCGCCGAAATCAGCCCGAGCCTCCAGGCGCAAACACGAGCCGTCGAGGCGATCCGCGATGCGTTGCCGGGCTCGATTATCGTCGGCGATTCGACCCAGCCGGTCTATGCCGCCAACCTCTATTACGATCACGATCGACCGGGCGGCTGGTTCAACGCCGCCACCGGCTTCGGCGCGCTCGGCTATGGTCCGCCGGCGGCAATCGGTGCGGCCCTTGCCGTGCCTGATGCGCCGGTCATTTGTCTCACCGGCGACGGTGGTTTCCAGTTCACGCTGCCGGAACTGGGCGCCGCGCTCGACGCCTCGGCGCCGGTGATCTTCGTCGTCTGGAACAATCGCGGCTATCGCGAAATCGAAACCTCAATGCTCGATGTCGGCGTCGAGCCGGTCGGCGTCTCGCCGGCGCCGCCTGATTTCTGCAAGCTGGCCGAGGCCTATGGCATTGCCGCCGAGCGGCTTGCCGGCATCGGTCGTCTGGCGGACGCACTCCAGCGCGCGCGGGCGACCGGACTGCCGTATGTCATCGAGATCCCTGTCGATTGAGTGCTGTGGCAGCGTCTGCTTGGGGATGCGATCCTCGTCGGATGGCCGCCGGCTTGAGGTGCGTAAACGACACTGTGTCATCGAGATTTCGGTTGAGTGATCTCGCGAAAGGCGCGACCTTCGGCGGCGGCGCGGCATATGAGTGACTGGAGCGGTCGAAGATGACGGATACACTGGACGGCAGGCATGTTGTGGTGACCGGCGGCACAGGAGCGCTCGGTGGCGCGGTTGTCGGCAAACTGCTGGAGCAGGGTGCGGTCTGCCATGTGCCCAATGCCCATGCTGCCGCGCCCGCGCATTTTCCCTTCCCGGCACATGAGCGCGTCAGGCTGGCGCACAATGTCGATCTCGCCGATCCCGCTAAGGTCGATGCGTTCTATGCCAGCGTTACCGATTTGTGGGCATCCATCCATCTGGCCGGCGGTTTCACCGCTGCGCCGGTCGAGAAGATCGAGCCCGCATCCTTTGCCGAAATGATGGATACCAACGCCCGTACCACCTTCCTGTGCTGCCGCGCGGCGATCCGCTCGATGCTGGAATCTTCAGTGTCGGGGCGCATCGTCAATGTCACGGCGCGCGCCGGGATCGACCTTCGGCGCGGTTCCGGCATGGTCGCCTACGGCGCCAGCAAGGCGGCGGTCGCGGCAATGACGGTGGCGATGGCGGAAGAACTCAAGGGCAAGGGAATCCTGGTCAACGCGGTCGCGCCCTCGACGCTCGACACGCCGGCCACCAGGGCAGACATGCCGGCCGCCGATTTCAGCAAATGGGTCAGCCTCGAAGCGGCCGCTGAGGCCATTGCCTATCTCGCTTCGCCGGCCAATCTGGCGATGAGCGGCACGCTGGTGCCGCTTTACGGCAGGGCCTGACACAGCAGGTCGTCGACCAAAGAAAACCCCGCCGGATCGCTCCGGCGGGGTTTTTCGTCACAGCCGCACCGAAATGCGGCAGCAACCAATCTTTAGCTGCCCTGCTTCTTCAGCGCGGCACCCAGGATGTCGCCCAGCGAAGCGCCGGAATCGGTCGAGCCGTACTGGGCGACCGCTTCCTTCTCCTCGGCGATTTCCAGCGCCTTGATCGAGACCTGCAGCTTGCGGGTCTTCTTGTCGAAGGCGATGACGCGGGCGTCGACCTTCTGGCCGACCGTGAAGCGCTCTGGGCGCTGCTCGTCGCGGTCGCGGCTGAGGTCGGAGCGCTTGATGAAGGTCTCGATGCCGCTCTCGACGAGCCGCACTTCCAGACCGCCATCCTTGACGCCGGTGACTTCGCAGGTGACGACAGCGTTCTTGCGCAGTTCGCCTGAAGTCGCCGCCTCGCCGGCCGTGTCCTTGGCCAGCTGTTTGATGCCGAGCGAGATGCGCTCCTTGTCGATGTCGACGTCGAGCACCTGCGCCTTGACGATGTCGCCGCGATTGTACTCCTCGATCACCTGCTCGCCCGGACGGGTCCAGTCGAGGTCGGAAAGATGGACCATGCCGTCGACATCGCCTTCGAGGCCGATGAACAGGCCGAATTCGGTCTTGTTCTTGACCTCGCCCTCGACCTGGCTGCCGACCGGATGGCTGCTGGCGAAAGCCTGCCATGGGTTCTCGAGCGTCTGCTTGAGGCCGAGTGAAATGCGGCGCTTGGCCGGATCGACCTCGAGCACCACCACATCGACTTCCTGCGTCGTCGACAGGATCTTGCCGGGATGGACGTTCTTCTTCGTCCACGACATTTCCGAAACGTGGATGAGGCCCTCGATGCCCGGCTCCAGCTCGACGAATGCGCCGTAGTCGGTGATGTTGGTGACGGTGCCCTTGATCTTCTTGCCTATCGGGAATTTCGTTCCGATCTCGGACCACGGATCGCTCTCGAGCTGCTTCATGCCGAGCGAGATGCGGTGGGTTTCCTGGTTGATGCGGATGATCTGCACCTTGACCGTCTGGCCGATGTTGAGGATTTCGGTCGGATGGTTGACGCGGCGCCATGCCATGTCGGTGACATGCAGCAGGCCGTCGATGCCGCCGAGGTCGACGAACGCACCATAATCGGTGATGTTCTTGACGACGCCTTCGACCACCTGGCCTTCTTCGAGGTTCTGCACGATTTCCGAACGCTGTTCGGCGCGGCTTTCCTCGAGCACGGTACGGCGCGACACCACGATGTTGCCGCGGCGGCGATCCATCTTGAGGATCTCGAAAGGCTGCGGATTGTGCATCAGCGGCGAGACGTCGCGAATCGGGCGGATGTCGACCTGGCTGCGCGGCAGGAAGGCCACGGCGCCGTCGAGATCGACGGTGAAGCCGCCCTTGACCTGGTTGAAGATGACGCCTTCGACGCGCTCACCCTTGGTGAACTTCTCTTCGAGACGGACCCAGCTCTCTTCGCGGCGGGCCTTTTCACGGGAAAGCATCGCTTCGCCAAGCGCGTTCTCGATGCGCTCGACATAGACCTCGACCGTGTCCCCGACCTTGAGCGTCGAGTCCTTGCCCTTGACGCCGAATTCCTTCAGCGGCACGCGGCCTTCGACCTTGAGGCCGACGTCGATGATAGCCATGTCCTTTTCGATCGCGGTGATCGTGCCCTTGACGACTTGGCCTTCGCCGGAATGGCCGGCGGAAAATGATTCTTCGAGCAGGCTCGCGAAATCATCGCGAGTAGGGTTTGCAACTGACATAGTTTCTCCTGGAATGCCCCGCATCTCAAGCGGGACGGGCGCCGTGGGTTAGCGTTGCGTTGGCCTGCCGGCGTTCCGGGCTTCAGAAAAACCCTTGGCCGCCTAAGCGGCAATTCCGGCGCATGAAAAATGCTGGCAGGCTGGTTCGTGCCCGATATGGATATCTTTTCGCCGCCGGCAATCGGCAGCGGAAGGAAAACCCAGCTCAGGCTTTGTTTCTCTTGGCCAGAACGTCGTCGATGATCGCCTTGGCCGCCAGGAACGCGGCTTCTATAGCCATTTCCGAGGTGTCGAGCAAGTGCGCGTCGGCGGCAGGCTTCAGCGGCGAGTCGGCGCGACCCATGTCGCGCTCGTCGCGGCGCAGGATATCGGCGAGGATTTCGTTGAAATCGGCGGTGCCGCCGATGCTCTCGATCTCGGCCAGCCGCCGCTCTGCCCGCACTTCGGCGCTGGCCGTCACATAGAGCTTGATGTCGGCGTCGGGACAGACGACGGTGCCGATGTCGCGGCCGTCGAGCACGGCGCCCGGCGGCGCCTTGGCGAATTCGCGCTGCTTTTCGACCAGTATGCGCCGCACTGAAGGGAACACCGCCACTTTCGAAGCCGCCTCGCCGACCGCATGCGCCGACAGCACCGACCGGTCGAGCTTGGCCATGTCGACCTGGCGGGCAGCGGTCTCGGCGGCTGAGACATTGTCAAGCGGCAGACCGAGCCGAAGCAGCGCATGGGCCACAGCGCGATAGGTGAGGCCGGTGTCGAGCAGGTTCAGCCGGTAGTGGTCGGCGACCCGGCGGGCAAGGGTGCCTTTGCCTGCGCCCGCGGGGCCGTCAATGGCGATGGTGAAGGTCAAAGGCGTAGCTTTCGGGCACGACAAAAAAGATGGGACAGCAGGCCAAAGATCGCCAATCCACAAGCGCTGACGATCGGGTTCATCTCCTGCGCACCAAGAGTTAGATGAGCCATGCCATCGACCAGGGTGACTGCACTGCTTCCAGCGAACAATATCGACATAATCAGGCAGGAATTACGCAAATACGGCGGAACCGATCTTGCTAACCCGGCAGCTATTAGGTCGATCGACACGTTTGGAAAAACAAGCTCATCGTGAGACAGCGGGGTGGTGGAGAGAATGGCTCCAGCCTGGGCTCGCAACCTGCGATGGATGTAATGGTTAAAAGCAATCCAGACAGCTGCAGCAAGGAGAACCCAGATGCTCGCCATCCGGCCTGCAAGCCAGAGCGCGATGAACATTAGCAGAGGAATAAGAGTCAACAACACAATCGCCCATTCGCGATTCTGGATCTCGATGAGGCTGTTGAGTTGATCGGCATTGACGACCCGGGTTTTGGAGGACCTGTCCAAGCAGAACAGAAAAGTTCCGTCTGCTTGCCTTTGCCAATGAGGGCCCTTGATTCCCGGCTTCTGAAAATCAGGACTAGCCATTTCTTTACCGCCTGCGCCGTTGCATACAAAGAAATCGAAAGTCAGTCACAAGATCACAGCCAGGACTGGCTTGGTTCTGAACGTGAAAATTCGCAGCGGTAGCGTACTGTCACTCAATCTCCGCGCCCAGCCCCTTCATCAGCCCCATGAACTCCGGAAAGCTGGTCGCGATCATCGCCTGGTCGTCGATGGTCACAGGCTTTTCCGTTGCCAGCCCCATGACCAGAAAGCTCATGGCGATGCGGTGGTCGAGATGGGTCTGGACGACGGTGTTGTGTCCATTGGGGTGCCGGCCGAGCCCCTTGCCGCCGGGTTTCCCGCGCACCGCCAACGAGGCCTCGCCCTCGGTACAGTCGACGCCGTTGAGCTTCAGTCCTTCGGCCACTGCCGACAGCCGGTCGGATTCTTTCACCCGCAGCTCTTCCAGTCCCTGCATCAGCGTCTCGCCCTCGGCGAAGCTAGCGGCGACAGCAAGCACTGGATATTCGTCGATCATCGTCGGCGCCCGTTCGGGCGGCACGGTGACCCCCTTCAGCTCGGAATAGCGCACCCGCAGATCGGCGACATCTTCGCCGCCTTCATTGCGCGGGTCGACAATGTCGATCCGGGCGCCCATTTCCTGCAGCGTCAAAAGCAACCCGGTCCGGGTCGGGTTCATCAGCACGTTTTCGATTGTAATGTCTGAGCCCGGCACGATCAGCGCCGCCACCAGCGGAAAGCCGGCCGAGGACGGGTCGCCCGGCACAGCGATCGTCTGGCCGGTGAGCTTGCCCTGGCCCTCGATGAAAATGTGGCGCACGCCGCGCTCGTCGGTCTCGACCGACAGATTGGCGCCGAATCCTTTCAGCATCTTTTCGGTGTGGTCGCGCGTCATTGCCGGCTCGATGACGGTGGTGACGCCGGGCGTGTTCAGCCCGGCGAGCAGCACCGCCGACTTCACCTGCGCCGAGGCCATCGGCACGCGGTAGGTGATGGGTGCGGCGTGCTTGGGCCCGTGCAGCGTGATCGGCATGCGGTCGCCGGGCGTCGCCTTCAGCACCTGCACGCCCATCTGGCGCAGCGGCTCAAGCACGCGGCCCATCGGCCGGCCGGACAGCGAAGTGTCGCCGATGAAGGTCGTTTCCATGTCGTAGGTGCCGATCAGGCCCATGGTGAGGCGCGAGCCGGTACCGGCATTGCCGAAATCGAGCGGACCTTCCGGCTGTAGCAGCGCGCCGTTGCCGGTGCCGCGGATCACCCACTCAGTGCCGAGCTTTTCTATATGCGCGCCCATTGCCTTCATCGCGGCGCCCGTGCGCATCACGTCCTCGCCTTCCAGCAGGCCGGTGATGCGGGTCTCGCCGGAGGCGAGGCCGCCGAACATGAACGAGCGGTGCGAGATCGACTTGTCGCCGGGCACCCGCGCCGCGCCTGAAAGCGCTGACGATTTGCGGGCGGTGGCCGGTTTCGGGGCGGCAGTATGCGACATGGCTTTTCCCTGCGTGAAAATGCCGGTGGCCGGCCTTTTTCTTTTGGTTTGGGCGGTCTCGTATCACGGCGGACGGAAATGGTCATCCCCTTGCAAGAGGTCGCTCAACGCGGCGATTTATGACGCTGGCTTTAGGCTTTGACAGCGCCGCAAACTGTGGTTATGGGGACCAAACTTTCATCGACGAGGCTTGCAGTGGCAAAACCCGAACTTGGCACCAAACGCATCGACCCCGAGACGGGTCAAAAATTCTACGACCTGAATAAGGATCCGATCGTCTCGCCCTATACCGGCAAGAGCTACCCGCGTTCCTATTTCGAGGAAGGCAAGATCGCCGCCCTCGAGGAGGAAGAGGAAGTTGCCGAGAAGGAAGTGGACTCCGAGGAGGAAGAGGGCGTCGAGGTCGTCTCGCTCGAAGAGGCGGACGAGGATGCGAAAGCCGACGATCTTCCCGATCTCGGCGATGACGAGGACGATGTGGACCTCGGTGACGAGGATGACGATACTTTCCTCGCCGACGAAGAGGAAGAAGACGACGATGTCGCCGACATGATCGGCGTCGGCGACGACGACGACGAAGTCTGATCGGGCCTCTGGCGCAAGCGCCTGCCGACTTTCGCGGCGTCTTAATAAAAAGCGGCTCTTGAAGGCTTGATATTGACGGAAGGCGGGGTTAGAAGCCGCTGCACTAACGGCGCGGTCTCAACCCGCGCCGGATCTCTTCGCCGGCAACGGCGCCGGTAGACTGCCGGAGTGGGGCCATAGCTCAGTTGGGAGAGCGCTTGAATGGCATTCAAGAGGTCGTCGGTTCGATTCCGATTGGCTCCACCAGTTTTCTCTCAATAAAAACAGAGTCGTAACAAAGCGGCCTCGGCCGCTTCCATCGCCTGGTGCGGCCTTGGGCACCCCCGGGGCACCCCGCGAGCAATTTCGGCCTCAGTAGTTTATTGCTGCCGGCCTCGCCTTATGGGTGGGTCAAGGTTGGCAATTGCAGATGGATTTTTAATCGATGGTTTCAGAATGGCCATGCTGGTTCAGTTACCTTTTCATCGGCTTCGTGTTGGTTGTTTTTTGTGTCTTTCTGTTAGGTACGTGGCAACAAAATAAACTGGCACGTGGAGCTGAACATTGGCCTGTCGTCAATGCTGTGGTGGTTGAAAGGTTATTTCTTTCTGCTGATCCAACTACATACCGGTATAAGGTAAGATACGAATTTAAAGGCCTTGAGTACATCAGCGTAGCTGAAAACTTCTTCGACAATAACAACACAGATAGATACGTCGGAGACACTATTATTATAAAGGTGGATCCTAGCGACCCCTGAATCGTGCGTTATATACTCGTAAGTTCATTTCAAAAAACAGGTGAGAGAAAATGGAAAGTGATTACTTCGTTAATTCCAGAGTTACTATCGGACGTTTTCCAGAGAACAAGTTTGTCAGTGTTCTGCATGGCGTCTAGCTGGCGCAGTCGCTTGGCTGCATCTAGCGCCAGTCCGCCTTGACGATCCGGCGAGTATAGGCGCGCTCGACCTCTATTACCGCCTCCTCCTTGGTCGCGACTGTCCCCCGCGCGCCGCCTTATGGCATGTCCAGAACCAGGTGCCTGATTCCGAACCGTGCATTCTTTTCATGATGCGGCCGACGCTGTCCTGCTGGAACTGTGCGGCAAAGTCATAAGGCGGTGACTGCCCGCCAATTACCGTCCTGCCCCATTGCAACCAGACGCGGGCACCAAGGTCGACAAGGAATTGAAACGCTCCCTCCTTGTTCTGGAAGGTGCTCAGGATTGCGCTGCCGTCCACGACTTGCCAGCCGCGTTGATAGGCGAACCGTACCTTTAGTCGTTCGCTCATCCTCGGAACCGCTCGACGAACCACTCGGCTTGGACCCAAGCGGCGGCCTAACAAACCGGCGACGGGCGGCGGGCTGAATAGTTCGCCGCCTCGCCATTTACGGCTGGGTAGCGCGTACTAGAGCCATTTCGTGGCTCCGATAACCAGCACCACGGCAATCGCTACCGGAAATCCCCATCTCCCAATCTGGGCACGAAGCTGCGGACTAAACCGAAGTGCCAAGAGCACACCCAAGCCGGCGCCGAGAGGCGTGAGCACTTTGTCGATGAATTCAGGCAAATCCATTTTGTACCCCCCGATAACCCAGACCTGAGCCTAGCGGACAAAAGGTTTCAGGCAAGCGGGTTTGTCAAATATATAATCGCCATGCCGAAGGTCGGTCCTGGGTCAGTTTGAAATCACTGAATATGATTCGCTGTGCGGCCGACAACGTCGTATGGTGAAGCGTCGTCCGCACCAAACCGAGGCAACCGGACGCTTGAAAGAGCAGATCACGCTTTCGCCCCGACAAGGGAGGGGAGTGTCATGACTTTCTCAAAATTCAGCAGCATATTCACGTCGGACGACCTGGACCTTCTCCAGAAAGTATTCGACCAGCTGTGCCAAGAGCGTCGTCTGGCCCTTAAAGACCGGGACCAGAGGGAACGGCTCGCCTGCGAAGTTATTGAAGCTTTCGAGAACGGCTTCACCGACGAAACAGAGTTGTGGCAGGCTCTTTCGAAGCGCCGCACCGCCAGTGCTTGAATCCTATCTGTGATGGTCTAAACACCGGCGAAACCGCATATTTCCAGACGGGTCGGCTGCAGCAAGGATGAGCGGATGGGGTTTCGCCAAGCCGCGGCAGCCATCGCACTGGTTCTGTTTTGAACACCGTGCTGACGGCGAGCGCTTTCTGTGAAATAGCCAACATCAGGCCCGAATGAAATGAAAGCATTGCTGGCAATGGTGTCGACTCTGTCCATGTTCTTTTCGGGTGCAGCGCTCGTTGTTGGCGGTCTCTTCGGATGCGTTGTGACAAATGAACTGTTTATGACGTCACACGCCGAGACGGTCTTTCACTGGATGGTGTGGGCCGCGCCGATTTTTGTTGTCTCTGTCATTGTCAACGGGATTACAAATAGGCGCTCGTCCAAATGACGAGTGTCAGTCCTCTTCCCGAAAATCCTGTAGCGATGCATGCCGAAGGTCTTCCTCGCCACGCAGGTGTTTGACGCGGCCGATCAGCCCCGGCTTGACCCATTGCGTCGCCGGCCGCTTCATGCCCTTTGGCGGTGGCCCGGCGCGTTCCCTAACGCGCTTCCACAGCCGGTCCTTCAGCGAAGACGTTCATTACGCAGCGCGCCAAGTTTGTCCCTGTTTTGGTATGCCAGATGCCCAGCATCGCCAATGCGAGATTAGCCATGATTGTTTTCCCTGTGTCGCTGCAGGAGAATCTTTCTTATCTGGAAAAAGTTCGTCGCTATCAGAGGGCTAAACAAAGTCGCTGGGCGATAAGCGCGCTCGCTGATCTGCACAAGTTCCCTGGAACCTCGCGGGCACGGACCCGTTTTGCTCCATAACCGACGGGAAGGAGCAAACCATGACAAACAAAGACCCCGACATTCGTGAGACCCACGACCTTATCGCCAGCGACATGGTCGTCGGCACCAACGTCTACGACATCCAGGGAAATCACATCGGACAAGTCGAAAGGCTGATCCTTGAGAAGAGAGGCGGCAGGGTATCCTATGCCGTTCTCAGTTTCGGTGGATTTCTTGGAATTGGCGACGACTACTATCCGCTGCCGTGGCAGAAGCTCGATTATGACGAGAGCCTTGGAGGCTTCCGTATCGACATCACGAAGGAGCAAGTCGAAGGCGCTCCGCGCTATGCTCGCGACCAGGATTTCGACTGGGATGCCGAGAGTGGCCGCCGCGTTTACGACTACTATGGAATCCGGCCGTACTGGATATAGGCCACGCTGTAGCAGGCCGATGGACTAGCGGACCGGCTGATCAGCTCGACTCCATGGGATCGAGCCGGCGCACGATTATATGGCCGAGGCCGTACGGGTACTCGTTGAGACCAAATTGCTTCATTGCCAACCAAACGACACGGGTAGACGTACCACCATCCGGCCATAGCTGGTCCGTCCGGCGGATTGATTTCAGGCAGTTGAGAGTGAGGCTCTCGTCAATTTACATCCTCGCTCATAGGGCAGCTCCATAGAGCCGAACGCAGAGCGAGGCCGAATGTTTCTTTAAAGCAACCCGAATTACGGGAACCTTCTGGCCAATTTCGCGGTTTGGCTTGGCCAACAGGCGATCGAAGCGCGGTCGGCGGCTTCGTCAAGCGCGAGGTCATATAGATGAGCCCGCGTCATCCAATCGATGGACGAAGCCCATTAAGGCCGGTGCTATTTTGATGCATGTCACGACCTTGCCTATCCTCGAGCCACCTTGCTATCGCTATGCTCGCGATCAGCGTCAGCTATGCCGAAGCTGCGGACCGCAAGGTCGAAACCGCGAACCTCGGGACGTACGCCAATTCCAAGAACCTGCCGGTTTGCACCGCGTCAAGCTCACTCTACGAAGTCCTCGGAGACAAGTGTTTTCTCGTCAAAGGTTCGATGATCTATGGCGACATTGCCGAGCTTTCCAAGTTAAGCATTTGGGCTGGTAGCGGAGGGTAGCGGAGCGACGGGGGGCAGTTTTCTAAAGCCGGGGCTGATAAGGCCCAAGGCTGGCACCTTGACGAGCCATGACCGAAAGCCCGTTGGGATGGTCGCTGAGAGCTGATGGCGGACCTAACGGAACGGGCGTTCAGTCTTTAAATTCCCTTATCCGCCTGATTTGCCTCGTTTCGCACCCGAAACAAACTTAACTGGAAAGCGGTTAATCCGGTGCTGGTTCGGCGGCAATCCGCATCTGGCGCGCTCTGAATTATTTCGAAAACGGCCAGACGGCGAACCCTCAAAAGGTTCAAAAGGGTAGGTTCGGTCAGTACGTTGTGCAGTTGACTGTATTGCCGAACCGGTTGCAGGTGGTGGTCTTAGGCTGGCTTGCGGCCATGTTCGCAAAAGCGGCGTTCGACCGGGCCGTCGCCCTGCCGCGTGACGACAAGGATTCGTTCTGGATGCATTGCGCCATGGCCGGCGTGTCTGGGCTGAAGCCGTAGGATACGCAGCGGGTGCGGAAATAGGATGCCTGTTCTGCTTGTGGTGTGGTCGCAAACCATGCCGGCGAGCCAGGCATTCCAAGGCCGGATCCAGAGCACCCGGCAACTGTGCACAAGGCCATCAAGGTCCATATTTTCGCCACGGCTAATCCCCCAAACCAAAAACATAGTCCTCGATCTGTGCCGCGCTGCCACTGGTCACGAGCGGGGCCAGTTTGGAGGCAACCCATGGAACAACCCGCCAGAGCGAACCGGCGGGCTTCGCATCCATACGGCAATATTAGCTGAGCCGCCCTTCCCTGATTTCGGCGACGCGGGTTATATCGGCAACGTCGCGGGCTTGATCGGGCGTCACCTTGCCGACCTTGGCTATGGTCACGCGCTTGACGGCGCGCTGCGTCCCGAGCCGGCGCGATATCGCACGATGTAGGACATTGCCCCGGTGGACCGAACGCGGATGCCGAAGCCGATCAACTCACTATCGAAAACATAGAAGTCGGTCCCGTTGGCCTTGATGGCGTCAACGGTCCGTTTGGTGATTTTGACAGCGCTTTCGCCGTGGGCCATTTCCGCAACCTGATTTTTGCGCTTGGGCACCCCCAGGGCACCCCCAAAAAGGAAACAGCGCGGTACAGTCGGAAACACCGTAGCTGATTTGCGTTGAAAAACATGGAAACAGGGTGCAACGAACGGAAACAGAACGAAACTCAGGCCTTATGAATGGCATTCAAGAGGTCGTCGGTTCGATTCCGATTGGCTCCACCATTTTTCTCTTGGGAAAATTAGTCGTTGTAGGCCTGCCTATCACTCGCAGGCCGACAACTCGGGCGGGTCCCCGGAAGAATTTCGCTGTATTTCGGCTAGCCTGAAGCTGAAAACCCCGGCAATCACCGGGGTTTTCAGCAGACTAACTGCTAATAATACCAGGCCCAAACCCAAACACGCCTGCGAAAGCACCGTCTGCGCGGACGGCCATTTCGCCAGACACGACGACAGATCCTTCTCCAAGCGCGCCGCCGGCGCCGCCGCCTGCGGTGCCACCGCCGATGGCGGACCGGCTCCGCTTGAGTATCTTCGTCCTCGAAGGCTTCCGTGTCCGGCGCGTCGAGTTCATCAAGGATGCCGCTTCGGGCGCCCGGTACGCCGGCTACCGCGTTGATAGGCCGAACTGCGCTCGCAAGGGCTGCTGCCCCAGCAATGCCAAACATTCCTGTCAAAAATGATCGCCGATCCATGGAAACCTCCAATCTTCTAGCCAGCGAGACAAGGTTCGCAAACTGAAAGATAGCGCAGGCGATAGAAAAGCAAAGTAGACCCTACGAATGGTATTTAAAGAAGCTTAACGGGTCAGCTCCGCGAACATAGGGCAGTCCCCGAAGCGATAACTGCGTCAATTCTCAACATGCCGCATTGCACAATCGCGCGGCGTGCGCAAAATGCGGCATGATCCGGAAATCCCTCACCGTCCTGGTGATCGACGAAAACCACATCCGCGCCTCCATCATTGAGGCGGGATTGCGGGAGGCCGGGCATGAGCAGGTCACGGTCGTTCACGACGTTGCCGGAATAGCGCGGCGCATCGCCGAGATCGAACCGGACGTAATCGTCATCGACCTCGAAAATCCCAATCGCGACATGCTTGAAAACATGTTCCAGCTGTCGCGCGTCGTGAAGCGGCCGATCGCCATGTTTGTCGATCGGTCGGATCAGGCTTCGATCGAAGCTGCGGTGGCAGCGGGGGTCTCCGCCTATGTCGTCGACGGGCTGCGCCAGGAGCGCGTCAAGCCGATCCTCGATATGGCGATCAGCCGCTTCAACGCGTTCTCGCGGATGGCGCGCGAACTGGAAGAAGCCCGCAGTGAATTGGAGGACCGCAAGGTCATCGACCGCGCCAAGGGCATCCTTATGAGGTCGCGCGGCCTGTCGGAGGACGCGGCCTACACGCTTCTGCGCAAGACCGCCATGAACCAGAACCGCAAGATCAGCGAAATCGCGCAGAGCCTAGTGACGGCGGCAGGCCTTCTGGATCCCGGAGAGAGTTGAGCATGGCGGCCGAACACCAGATCAATGCCGGTTTCATACCGCTCTTCGACAGCGCGGTTCTTGTCGCAGCGCGCGAGATCGGCTTTGCCGCGCGCGAAGGCGTCGACCTGACGCTCAGTCGCGAGACATCCTGGGCCAACATCCGCGACCGCATCGCGATCGGGCATTTCGATCTGGCGCATATGCTGGGGCCGATGCCGATCGCCTGCAATCTGGGGCTCACGCCACTCGCCTCCGATACGATCGTGCCGTTCTCGCTGGGACTGGGCGGCAATTGCGTCACGGTTTCGAACGTGGTCTGGGCGGGCATGGCCGCGCACGGCGCCTTGCCCGACCTCGATCCGGCGCGAGCCGGCAAGGCCTTGGGAGCGCTGATCCGTGAACGGGCAAATGCCGGTCGCGACGCGCTGCGCTTTGCGGTCGTGCATCCGCACTCCGGACACAATTTCGAACTGCGCTACTGGCTCGCGGCCTGCGGCATCGATCCGTCGCGCGAAATAGAAATCGTCATCGTGCCGCCGCCCTTCATGGCCGACGCACTCGCCGCCGGCAGGATCGACGGCTACTGCGCCGGCGAACCCTGGAACAGCGTCTCGGTTGTCGCCGGCACCGGCCATATCGCCACGGTCAAGGCCGCTATCTGGAAGACCAGCCCCGAAAAAGTCGTCGGCGTGCGCAAGGCCTGGGCCGAAAAACACCCCGAAGCCCTTTCAGCCCTGCTGCGCGCGCTCCATCACGCTGCGCGCTGGTGCCAGGATCCGGCAAACCGCGGCGAACTGGCCGCGCTGATGGCGCAGCCTTCCTTCCTCGGCGTTTCGCCGGCGTTGCAGATGCCGATCCTGACTGGACATCTTGCGCTGGGCGGCGGCGCGGAACTGACCGTCGAGGACTTCTTTCTGCCTTTCGGCAAGGCGGCGAATTTCCCCTGGAAGAGCCATGCGCTGTGGTTCTACACGCAGATGGTCCGTTGGGGGCAGATCAAGCACAGCGCTGCCCCCATGGCGCTCGCGCGCGACACCTACCGGCCCGACCTCTATCGCGCCGCGTTGAAGCCGCTCGGCGTCGCCCTGCCGGGAGCCAACGCCAAGGTCGAGGGTGCCCTGACCGCTGCCACCCCGGTGGGCTCGGCCGGCGCCAGCCTCGTCCTCGGGCCGGATGGTTTCTTCGACGGCCGCATCTTCGATCCCGACAGGATCGACGACTATCTCGCTATCCGCGACTGGGCGATGCCGACGAGTTGAGCATTCCTTGCGCACTATCGTGCACTGCACAATATTTGTGCTACTGCACAATGAACGTGACTGCCGTTTAGCATCGACAATCCGGTGCTCCAGCCTTCGCGCCCACGCGCTCGATTGTTTTTATTGCTTAATCCGCCGCTTCTTCCAGCTGGCACGGTTCCTGCATAGTAAACCATAGGCCTTCAGGCCACGGAACACGGCGTCCAATGGCGGGCGCCACAGGCAAAGCTGCCGCTCAGGTCACACGCGATCCGGATCAACGGACGCAGCGGCCTGGCCGGCGGCTTTTATTGTTTGGTCGAAGACGCAATCGACGGCGCAGATCCCAAGCCGCGCCCAACCGGAGATGACGATGACGAAACGCATCAAAACCCAATCCGCCCTCAAGGGTGTAACGCGCCGCGATTTCCTGATGATGAGCGCGGCCACCGCGGCAACGCTGGCGGCGGCACGCGCGCTGCTGCCGTCCGGCGCCTATGCGGCGACGGCAGCGCCGGAAGTCACCGGCGCCAAGCTAGGCTTCATCGCGCTGACCGATGCAGCGCCGCTGATGATCGCCAAGGAGAAGGGCCTGTTCGAAAAATTCGGCATGCCCGATGTCGAGGTGCTCAAGCAGGCCTCCTGGGGCGCGACACGCGACAATCTGATGCTCGGCGGCGAAGCCAACGGCATCGACGGCGCCCATATCCTGACGCCGATGCCTTACCTGATGCATACCGGCAAGGTGACGCAGAACAACCAGCCGATGCCGATGGCGATCGTGGCGCGGCTCAACTACGACTGCCAGGCGATTTCCGTCGCGCAGGAATATGCCGGCACCGGCGTCGGCCTCGATGCCTCCAAGCTGAAGGACGCCTTCGCGGCCAAGAAGGCCGAGGGCAAAGAGGTGAAGGCCGCCATGACCTTCCCGGGCGGCACTCATGATCTCTGGTTGCGCTACTGGCTGGCTGCCGGCGGCATCGATCCCGACAAGGATGTCTCGACCATCGTCGTGCCGCCGCCGCAAATGGTCGCCAACATGAAGGTTGGCAATATGGACGTGTTCTGCGTCGGCGAGCCTTGGAACGAGCAACTCGTCCATCAGGGTGTCGGCTTCACCGCCACCACGACAGGCGAACTCTGGAAAGGCCATCCGGAAAAGGCGCTCGGCCTGCGCGCCGCCTTCATTGACAAGAACCCGAACGCCACCAAGGCGATCCTGATGGCCGTCATGGAAGCCCAGCAATGGTGCGAAGCCATGGAAAACAAGGACGAGATGGCGGCCATCATCGGCAAGCGGCAATGGATGAACGTGCCGACCGCCGACATCATCGGTCGCCTCAAGGGCGACATCAACTACGGCAATGACCGCGTCGCCACCGGCACCGACCTCTACATGAAGTTCTGGAGGGGCGGCGTGTCCTATCCATTCAAGAGCCACGACAGCTGGTTCCTCGCCGAAAACATCCGCTGGGGCAAATTCGCAGCGACCACTGACATCAGGGCGCTGGTCGATCAAGTCAACCGCGAGGATCTGTGGCGCGAGGCGGCCAAGGACCTCGGCGTCGCTGCGGCCGACATCCCGGCGTCTTCATCGCGCGGCGTCGAGACCTTCTTCGACGGCAAGATCTTCGATCCGGCCAATCCGTCCGCCTATCTCGACAGCCTGAAGATCAAGGCATCGGCCTGACGTCGCCGGCAAGCGGCGCCAGTGGCGCCGCCTGTCACTCCAATGCTCAAGGAGCTTTTTGCGAAAATGTCTATCCAAGCCATCGAGGACGCGAAGGTGAAGGCGTTCCCTACGCCTGCCAAGCCCGCAGAGGTCATAGCTTTCACCGCCAAGGTGAGGCGCCGCTTCGATCCCGCCGCGATCGCCGGCAAGCTGGCAAGCACGCTGGTGCCGCCGGCAGTCGTCATCGTCGTCATGCTCGTCATCTGGCAGATCGCCTGCTCCTCGCCCAACGCCAGCTTGCCGCCACCCAGCCAGGTATGGAACGAGGCCTACGATCTGATCGCCCATCCGTTCTTCGATTATGGTCCGCAGGATATCGGACTGGCCTGGCGGGTGCTGATCTCGCTGCAGCGCGTCGCCATCGGCTTCGGCCTGGCTGCAATCGTCGGCGTTGCGCTCGGCGCGCTGGTCGGCCAGTCGATCTGGGCGATGCGCGGCCTCGACCCTGTGTTCCAGATCCTGCGCACCGTGCCGCCGCTCGCCTGGCTGCCGCTGTCGCTGGCCGCCTTCCGCGATTCCAGCCCATCGGCGATCTTCGTCATCTTCATCACCTCGATCTGGCCGGTGATCATCAACACCGCCGTCGGCGTCCGCAACATTCCAGAGGATTATCGCAACGTCTCCCGCATCCTCAGGCTCAACCAGCTCGAGTTCTTCGTGAAGATCATGGTGCCGGCCGCGGCGCCTTACATCTTCACCGGCCTGCGCATCGGCATCGGTTTGTCCTGGCTTGCCATCGTCGCCGCCGAAATGCTGACAGGCGGCGTCGGAATCGGCTTCTTCATCTGGGATGCCTGGAACTCGTCGCGGCTGCCCGACATCATCGTTGCGCTCGCCTATATCGGCATCACCGGCTTTTGCCTCGATCGCCTTGTCGCGGCGGTCGGCGCCTTCGTCACCCGCGGCACAACGGCAAAGTGAGGAGAGGGCAATGACGGCCTATCTGAAACTCGACCATATCGACAAATCCTTCACCCGCGGCGGCCAGGTCAGCGAGGTGCTGAATGACATCCGGCTGACCATCGACAAGGGCGAATTCGTCTCGATTATCGGCCATTCCGGCTGCGGCAAGTCGACCTTGCTCAACCTGATCGCCGGGCTGACCAGAGTCTCAGCCGGCGCCGTGCTGCTCGAGGACAAGGAGGTCGACAGCCCCGGACCCGAGCGCGCCGTGGTGTTCCAGAACCACAGCCTTTTGCCGTGGCTCACCGTCTACGAGAACATCAACCTGGCGGTGTCTAAGATCTTCGGCCGCACCAGGAGCCGGGCCGAACGGCACGACTGGATCATGCGCAATCTCGACCTCGTGCAGATGGCGCATGCCAGGGACAAGCGGCCCGCCGAGATATCGGGCGGCATGAAGCAGCGCGTCGGCATCGCCCGCGCGCTGGCCATGGAGCCGAAGATCCTGCTGCTCGACGAGCCCTTCGGTGCGCTCGACGCTCTGACGCGCGCCCATCTGCAGGATGCGGTGATGGATATCCATTCGAGGCTTGGCTCGACGACGATCATGATAACGCACGATGTCGACGAGGCGGTGCTGTTGTCCGATCGCATCGTCATGATGACCAACGGTCCAGCGGCGACCATCGGCGAGGTGCTTGCCGTGCCGCTGGCCCGGCCGCGCCGCCGCATCGAGCTTTCCTCCGACCGGACCTTCCTGCGCTGCCGCGAGGCGGTGCTGAAGTTCCTCTACGAACGCCACCGGTTCGTCGAAGCCGCGGAGTAAGGTCATGACCGAAAAACGCATCATCATCTACAATTGGCAATCTGCATCGGCAATGGGCAATCTACCGCATTGCACAAATATTATGCTGCTGTGCAAGGCATTCTGACTAATCTTTGATCCGCCGCCGGGCTGGTCAAAAATCGCGCGGCTGCGGTTCACATTGATTTCATTCGATAATCTGGAGCGCTGTCGAATTGGCACGCTTCCTGCTTTTCAGAATGTAGGTCCGCAAGGGCCAAGTGACACGGCGTCCAATGGCGGGCGCCACAGGCAAAGCTGCCGCTCAGGTCAATACGCGATCCCGGATGGACGGACGCGCAAAGACCTGACCGGCGGCTTTTTTGTTTTTACGCGATCGACGGCGCTGGTCCCAGCGGCGCCCAACCGGAGACGACAATGACTAAACGGATCGGAACTGGCGCGTCCCTCGCGGACTTCACGCGCCGCGATTTTCTGGCCAGCAGCGCGCTGACTGCGGCGCTGTTCACCGCCGCGCTCCTGCTGTTTCCCGTCGGCGCGAAGACGGAAAGCAAGGACCT
Source organism: Mesorhizobium sp. f-mel (assembly GCF_053850215.1). Classification (NCBI taxonomy): domain Bacteria; kingdom Pseudomonadati; phylum Pseudomonadota; class Alphaproteobacteria; order Hyphomicrobiales; family Phyllobacteriaceae; genus Mesorhizobium; species Mesorhizobium sp. f-mel. The sequence goes on along the minus strand of NZ_JBSPTO010000026.1, from coordinate 59,308 downwards.
GACCGTGGCGAGCCCGGTCTCGTTGCACGCACCGATGTCGCGCCGCTGATCATTCACCCACAAACATCCGCGGTGCCTCCCACGCCGCAAACCGGAGCCAGACGTTGACCGCAAATCTCCCAGCCGCGCCCAGCCAGGACAATGCTCCCCGGCAGGCGCTTGTGATGTCCACCATCGCCTTCACCGTCTGCTTCGCGGTGTGGACGATATTTTCAATCATCGGCGTGCGCATAAAGCAGGACCTTGGGCTGAACGAGACGGAGTTCGGCCTGCTGGTCGGCACGCCGATCCTCACCGGTTCGCTCGTGCGCATGGTGCTCGGTGTCTGGACCGACCGTTTTGGCGGACGGCTGGTATACACCGCGACCATGCTTGCGGCGGCGGTCGCGACCTTCCTGCTCGCTTTTGCGCACACCTACGGACAGATGCTGGTCGCCGCGTTAGGCGTTGGGCTCGCCGGTGGTTCCTTCGCCGTCGGTGTCGCCTATGTCTCGCGCTTCTTCCCGGCCGGCAAGCAGGGCACGGCGCTTGGCATTTTCGGTGTCGGCAATGTCGGCGCCGCGGTCACCAAGTTCCTGGCACCGTTCGTGCTTCTCTCCTGGGGCTGGCAGTCGGTCGCGCTGATCTGGGCGGCAGCACTCGTCGTCATGGCCGCCGTCTTCTGGTTCACGACCGGCGACGATCCGGTCATCCGCGAGCGCCGCGCCGGCAAGGCAGCGCCCGCGAGAAGCTTCTTGCAGGAATTCGCGCCGCTCAAGAACGTGCAGGTCTGGCGCTTCGCCTTCTATTATTTCTTCGCCTTCGGTGCATTCGTGGCGCTGTCGCTGTGGTTGCCGCGCTACCTGATCGGCGTCTACGGCTTCGGCATCGCGACCGCCGGCATGATCGGCGCGGCCTATTCGATCCCTGCAAGTATCTTCCGCGCCTATGGCGGCGTGCTTTCCGACCGGATCGGCGCCCGCACCGTGCTCTACTGGACCTTCGCGGTCAGTGCCGTCGCGACTCTCGTTCTGTCTCTCCCCTCGGCAGACTACGTCGTGCGCGGCGTCAGCGGGCCGATCGCCTTCCATTTCGAGATCGGCCCGCTCGCCTTCATAGCCGTTGCCTGCGTGCTCGGCTTCTTCATGAGCCTTGGCAAGGCCGCCGTCTACAAGCACATCCCGGCTTACTACCCGCAGAGTGTCGGCGCGGTCGGCGGCGTTGTCGGCATGATTGGCGGGCTCGGCGGCTTTATCCTGCCAATCGCCTTCGGCGCACTCAACGACCTCACCGGCGTCTGGTCGAGCTGCTTCATGCTGCTCTTCGTCATCGTCGCCACCTGCTTTGCCTGGATGCACCTCAGCATCCGGCGGATGGAGCGCGCGGCCGCCGCCGAAGCTTCAGGCCTTTCCTACGCGGCTGAGTGAGACCGGAGTGGATCAGGACATGACCGAAAAACTCGTCATCATCGGCAACGGCATGGCCCCCGGGCGCATGCTTGAGCACCTGCTGGAAAAGGCGCCGGACCTCTACCAGGTCACCATCTTCAACGCCGAGCCGCGCGTGAACTACGACCGCATCATGCTGTCGCCGGTTCTGTCAGGCGAAAAGGATTATGAGGAGATCATCATCCATGGCGACGGCTGGTACATCAAGCACGGGATCACCCTCTACAAGGGCCACAAGATCGTCGCCATCGACCGGCAGGCAAAGACCGTCACCTCCGATCACGGCGTGACCGAGCCCTACGACAAGCTCGTCATCGCCACCGGCTCGGTGCCGTTCATCATTCCGGTGCCTGGCCATGACCTGCCGGGCGTGCTCACCTATCGCGATCTCGACGACGTCCGGGCCATGATGCTTGCCGCCCAGTCGCGGGCCAAGGCCGTGGTCATCGGCGGCGGCCTGCTCGGGCTGGAAGCGGCGGCGGGCTTGAACTCGCAAGGCATGGACGTCACCGTGCTGCATGTCATGCCGACGCTGATGGAGCGCCAGCTCGATCCGGCCGCTGGCTATCTGCTGCAGCGCGCTGTCGAGCAGCGCGGTATCAAGGTCATCACCAAGGCCAACACTCAGGCGATCACGGGCAAGGGCAGGGTCGAGCAGGTGGAGCTCGCCGACGGAACTACAATTCCGGCGACGCTGGTCGTCATGGCGGTGGGCATCAGGCCGAATGCGGCGCTGGCTAAGGAAGCAGGCATTGCGGTCAATCGCGGTATCGTCGTCGACGCCGGCATGCGCAGCAACGATCCCGACATCTACGCGCTCGGCGAATGCGCCGAGGTCAACGGCCAGGTCTACGGGCTGGTAGCACCCCTCTACGAGATGGCGCGCGTCGCCGCCAGCCAGCTTGCCGGCAACGAGGCTGCTGCCTTCGTCCATTCGGACACGCCGACCAAGCTCAAGGTCACCGGTATCGAATTGTTCTCGCTCGGCGACTTCGCCGAGGGCGAGGATCGCCAGGAGATTGTGCTGCGCGATGCCGCCGCCGGCGTCTACAAGCGGTTGGTGCTCAGGGATGACCGCATCATCGGCACCGTGCTCTACGGCGAGACGGCGGACGGTGCCTGGTTCAACGACCTCAAGAAGAAGCAGACCGACATATCGCAAATGCGCGACACGCTTATCTTCGGCCAGTCATACCAGGGAGGCGCCTCCCTGGACCCTATGGCGGCCGTTGCAGCCTTGCCGGATGATGCGGAAATCTGCGGCTGCAACGGCGTTTGCAAGGGAAAGATCAGCGGCGCGATCACGGCCAAGGGCCTGACCTCGCTCGACGACGTGCGTGCCCACACCAAGGCTTCCGCTTCCTGCGGCTCCTGCACCGGTCTGGTCGAGAAGCTGATGGTGCTGACCATCGGCGACAAATACAATCCGGCGGCCGTGCAACCGATGTGCGGCTGCACCACGCTCGGCCATGACGAAGTCCGTCGGCTGATCAAGGCCAAGAGCCTGAAGACCATTCCCGCCGTCATGCAGGAACTGGAATGGACCACCTCCTGCGGCTGCGCCAAATGCCGGCCGGCGCTCAATTACTATCTCGTCTGCGACTGGCCGGACGAGTATGCCGACGACTACCAGTCGCGCTTCATCAACGAGCGCGTCCACGCCAACATCCAGAAGGACGGCACCTATTCGGTGGTGCCGCGCATGTGGGGTGGCGTCACGAATGCCGCCGAACTGCGCGCCATTGCCGACGTCGTAGACAAGTTCGAGATCCCGATGGTCAAGGTCACCGGCGGGCAGCGCATCGACATGCTGGGGATCCGCAAGGAAGACCTGCCTGCGGTGTGGGCCGATCTCGGCCAGGCCGGCTTCGTCTCCGGTCACGCCTATGCCAAGGGATTGCGCACGGTGAAGACCTGCGTCGGTTCGGACTGGTGCCGCTTCGGCACGCAGGATTCGACGGGATTCGGCGTCCGCATCGAAAAATTCATGTGGGGGTCATGGACGCCCGCCAAGGTCAAGATGGCGGTCTCGGGCTGTCCTAGGAACTGTGCGGAAGCAACCTGCAAGGATGTCGGCGTGATCTGCGTCGAATCAGGCTACGAGATCCATTTCGCCGGTGCCGCCGGCCTCGACATTAAGGGCACCGAGGTGCTCGGCCTGGTCAAGACCGAAGACGAGGCGCTGGAGCATATCGTGGCGCTGACGCAGATGTATCGCGAACAGGGCCGCTATCTCGAGCGCATCTACAAATGGGCCAAGCGCATCGGCGTTGCCGAGATCAAGCGCCAGATCATGGACGATGGCGAGAAGCGCAAGGCCTATTTCGACCGCTTCGTCTTTTCGCAGAAATTCGCGCAGGTCGACCCGTGGTCGGAACGCGTTTCCGGCAAGGACAAGCACGAGTTCCGGCCGATGGCTTCGGTCGGCTTTGCGCAGGCGGCGGAGTAGGCGCGTGTTCCCGAAAAGTGGAAACCGGTTTTCGGTTAAGAACACGCGCAAAGGATGAGGCAGATGAACTGGGTATCAATCGGCTCCCTCTCAGATATCCCGCGCCGCGGCGCGCGCTGCGTCGCCACGCCTCAAGGCAAGGTCGCCGTCTTCCGCACGGCGGAGGACCAGGTCTTCGCCATCGAGGACCATTGCCCGCACAAGGGCGGGCCGCTGAGCCAGGGCATCGTCCATGGCGCGGCCGTGACCTGCCCCTTGCACAATTGGGTGATCTCGCTGGAGACTGGCAAGGCGCTCGGCGCCGACGAAGGCGCGGTGCGCACCATCCCGGTGCGCATCGAGGGCGAGCGTCTGTTCATTGCGCTGGAAGCGCTGGCCAGCCGCGCGGCCTGAGCATGAAGATCGACCAAGCACGCGAGGTGAGGACCTCCTGCCCCTATTGCGGGGTGGGCTGCGGCGTGCTGGCGAAGGTTGCCGCGGATGGCGGGGTGACCGTCCGCGGCGACCCTGACCATCCGGCGAATTTCGGCAGGCTCTGTTCCAAAGGCTCGGCACTGGCCGAGACGATCGATCTCGACGGCAGGCTGCTCTACCCGGAGATCCACGGTCGCCGCACCGGCTGGGACGAGGCGCTCGACCTCGTCGCCTCGACTTTCTCGCAAACTATTGCCGAGCACGGCCCTGATTCGGTCGCCTTCTACGTCTCCGGCCAGTTGCTGACCGAGGATTACTATGTCGCCAACAAGCTGATGAAAGGCTTCATCTGCTCGGCCAATATCGACACCAATTCGCGCCTGTGCATGGCCTCGTCAGTTGCCGGCCACCGTCGCGCCTTCGGCTCCGACACGGTGCCGGGCAGCTATGAGGATCTGGAAGTCGCCGACCTCATCGTGCTGGTCGGCTCCAATCTCGCCTGGTGTCACCCCGTGCTCTACCAGCGCATCGCCGCGGCCCGGGAAAAGCGGCCCGAGATGAAGGTGGTGCTGATCGACCCGCGCCGCACCATGACCGCCGATATCGCCGACATGCATCTGGCGATCGCGCCCGATGGCGACGTCGCGTTGTTCACGGGCCTGCTCGCCTATCTTGGCGAACACGGCGTACTGGACCGCGCCTATATCGCAGCGCACACGACCGGCTTTGACGACGCGATTGCCGCTTCCGCGCTCGACCTTGCCGGCATCGCCGCTGCCACGGGCCTCGGCGAGGACGAGCTTGTCCGCTTCTACAGCCTGTTTGCCGCGACGGCGAAAACGGTGACCGTCTATAGCCAGGGCGTGAACCAGTCGTCCTCGGGCACCGACAAGGTCAACGCCATCATCAATTGCCATCTCGCCACCGGCCGCATCGGCAAGCCCGGCACCGGGCCGTTTTCGGTGACCGGCCAGCCCAACGCCATGGGCGGCCGCGAGGTTGGCGGCCTGGCCAACATGCTGGCCGCCCATATGGAGATCGAAAACCCCGAACACCGCAGCCGCGTGCAGCGCTTCTGGAGCGCGCCGGCCATCGCCGAAAAACCCGGCTTGAAGGCGGTCGAGATGTTCCAGGCGGTGGCCGACGGGCGTGTCCGGGCGCTGTGGATCATGGCGACCAACCCGGTCGATTCGATGCCGGATGCCGATGTCGTCGAGGCGGCGATCAAGGCCTGCCCTTTTGTCGTGGTGTCGGACGTGCTGGCCATGACCGACACGGTCCGCCACGCCCATGTCCGGCTGCCCGCCGCCGCATGGGGCGAGAAGGACGGCAGCGTAACCAATTCGGAGCGCCGCATCTCGCGCCAACGCGCCTTTTTGCCGGTGCCGGGCGAGGCAAGAGCCGATTGGTGGATCATCGCCGAAGTGGCCAAGCGGATGGGGATCGCCGAGGCGTTTTCGTATGCGTCGCCGGCCGCGATTTTCGCTGAACATGCAGCGCTGTCGGCCTTCGAGAATGACGGCGCCCGCGATTTTGATATAGGCGCGTACGCCGGTGTTGACGCGGAGACCTACGAGGAGTTGGCGCCATTCCAATGGCCAGCACCGGCCTCACCCTCCCCCTCGAGGGGAGGGTCGGGGCGCGCGTTGAGCGAAGCGAAACAAGCGGGACGGGGTGGGGTCCGTGGAGCCTCTCCGACCCCACCCCGGCTCTCTCGCCTTGCTGCGCAAAGCTCGCTCGCCGACCCTCCCCTCAAGGGGGAGGGTATCCGCTTCTTCGCCAATGGCGGCTACTACACGCCCGACCGCAAGGCGCGTTTCATCGCCATCCACCCGACCGCACACATCCGCACCAGCCCGGACTATCCGCTGATCCTCAACACCGGGCGGGTTCGCGACCATTGGCACACCATGACGCGGACCGGCAAGAGCCAGCGGCTGTCGCAGCACATGGCCGAGCCCTTCGCCGAAATCCATCCGCTGGATGCGCAGCACCTCGCCATCGGCGATGCCGACATCGTGCGCGTCTCGACTGTGCACGGCGAGGTGCTGGTTCGTGCGCTGGTGACAGCGCGGCAGCGGCCGGGATCAGTCTTCGTGCCGATGCACTGGACGGACCAGTTCTCAGCGCGTGCTCGCGTCGATGCACTGGTGGCGCCCATCACCGATGCGATTTCAGGCCAGCCGGCCTCGAAGAATGTTGCCGCCCGCGTGGAACGCTTTGCTGCCGCCGCCTTCGGCTTCGCCGTGCTTGCCGAACGGCCGGGTTCGATCGACGCCGACTATTGGAGCCTCGCCCGTTGCGCCGCCGGCTGGCGTCTCGAGCTTGCACTGGAAGCTGGCCGGGATTGGTCGATTTTCGCAGCTTCGCTTTTTGGCGCGGACGCGCAAGGCGAGACGCTCGCCTATCATGATGTCGCCGGCGGGCACTATCGCTTTGCCCGCTTCGCCGGCAGCCGGCTGGCTGGCGCGCTCTATCTTGCGCCCAAGCCGGTCGCGGTGTCGCGCAGCTGGGCGGTGGAGCAGTTGAGTGTGGACCATGCCGATCGGCGCGGGCGGCTGGCGATCGTAGCCGGGCGGCCGGGCGGCAATACCGTCGATCGTGGCGCCGTCGTCTGCTCCTGTTTCGGGGTCGGCGCCAATCAGATCGCGGAGGCGGTACGCGGCGGCTGCACCAGCGTCGAGGCGATCGGCGCCACCCTGCATGCCGGCACCAACTGCGGCTCTTGCCGCGCCGAGATCAGGACCATCATTGAGGCGCGACGCCTTCAAGCGGCGGAGTGAGGGCGTCGAGAAACTCTGTCACGCCGAGCCTCGACGCTTACCAGCAATTTACAAACCATGGGCTACCAACGTCCTTATTCGATTCGTTCCGAACAGGACCCTTATGAGCAAAGCCCTCACTTCATTCGCATTGGTCGCCATATTGACGGCTTTGCTGATGGCGCTCAGCCTGGCAGTGGCCAGGCATGGCTATCCCTATGGTGCGATCGGCGCAAAACGCCTGGACGACGTCGCCGATGCCGGAACGTTTATCCCGCTTGCATCAGTCTACTTCTTCAGCGCGCTGCTCATGATGATCCTGCCGATCAGAGCCGCCAGCGTCGTCCTGACGAACGCCGCGGATGCGATCTTCTGGACAGTCATCGTGTTGTTCGCGGCCATCATTGGCTGTCTCGCCGCCAGATGGGCTTTCGATCGGGGCAACATCTTGCCGGCGCTGAACTGGCGGTTCCTGTTTGTCGTCGCCATCGTCGGCTGCCATCTCTTCATGAACGAGCTGCGCCGTAACGTCCTGCTGAGAAGCCTGTTTTTCGCGGTCTTCGCCGCAGCGACGCTGGCCTGCCTGTTTTGGTCGTTCACAATCTGAGAAACCGATGCAGGCGCTGGATTTAACGGCTCAATTCTTGTCGACCGGCTTCGAACGCATGCGCGAAACGGTCTCACGTTCGGCCCGCTTCGAACGCATCGGCGGCAGGCCGCGGTCGATCAGGTCCATGTCTTCCAGCACCATGTCTCCCATGCGCTTGAAGGCGATGTCGAGCGCGCCGGCCCTGTGGGCGGAGCGCAGGAAGCCGGGCAGGGCGCGCACGGGATGATCCTGCGCCAACGGCTCCTCCGGAAATACGTCGCTGGCGGCGACGATGCGGCCGCTGCGAACGGCGTCCATCAGCGCCGGAAAATCGACCACGCCGGCACGGCTGAGCAGGATGAAGGCGGCTCCCTTGCGCATTCTGGCAAAGGCTTCGGCGCCGAGAAAACCCTGGTTTTCGCTGGTCACCGAAGCGACGACGAAGACGAAATCGCTGGTCGACAAAACCGTGTCGAGCGAAGCCGGCTCGACGCCGTTCTCGATCAGGATTGATGGAGGCAGCCACGGATCGAAGACCTTGGTCCGCGTGCGAAAGCCTGACAGCAGCCGGTTGAGCGCGCGGCCGAGGTCGCCGAAGCCGATGATGCCGACATCTGCGCCGGAGAGAAGTCGCGCCGTCCGGTTGCTGTCGCCGCCCCAAAGTTCCTTGCCCTGCCGGAAGGCGAGATCGGCGTCGACGATGTCGCGGGCGAGATTGAGCGCCATGGCAAGGCCTAGCTCGGCCACCGGCTCGGCAAAGACGAGGCCGGTAGTGACGACATGGATGCCACGCGAAAAAAGCGTGTCATACGGCATGTTGTTGATGAGGTTGCTCTCGACATTGAAGACGCAGCGCAGCGTTCGCATCTTGTCGAGCGTCTCCGGCGCGATCGGCGGCTGGCCGACAATGTAGCGCGCCTCGGCGAGCACATCAGCCGGCAGGGCCGCGACGCCTTCGGGCGACGTTTCGACGATACGGTATCTGGCGCGGAATCTCGCCAGTGCCTCGGGCGTAAAAATCAGGTCCAGCGTGCGTGGCTCGGGCGCGCTGATCACCAGCGGCAACGCGCTGTCGGACATGGCAGTTCCTCCTGGCACGATCCACGTCGCACCACACTAGAATCAACTTCTATCGCCTCGACACCTAAGCAGGCTTGGGGGCTTCGCCTGCCTAGGTTCTTGTTTGTCGCAGGTTTTATTCGGAAAACCGCGCGACACTTTTTCCGAAACCTGCTTAGCACATGCCTGTCGAGGAGGAGAACTTTGCCGCCGGCGGCCTTGCGATGTGGCGGCCGGTGGTCCAGATAGACGCCAATCGAAGGACGACAAGGAAGACAGCGACATGATCCCGTTTCGAAAGAACCTCATCGATGGCGAGTGGGTGGGCGATGCCGGCTCCCGCAACATCAACCCGTCCAATCTCGACGACGTGGTCGGCGAATATGCGTCGGGGGACGCCGAGCAGGCCCGGCAGGCAATAGCGGCGGCGAAAGCGGCATTTCCGGCATGGTCCCGATCGGGCCTGCTGGCACGCCATGCGGTGCTGAAGAAGGCGTCGGACGAGATCACGGCGCGAAAAGACGAAATCGGCCGGGCGTTGGCGCGCGAGGAAGGCAAGACGCTGGTCGAGGGCATTGGCGAGACCGTGCGGGCCGCCCAGATCTTCGATTTCTTTGCTGGTGAGGCGCTGCGCCTGTCTGGCGAGCTGGTTCCAAGCGTGCGGCCCGGCGTCGGTGTCGAGATCACACGGGAGGCGGTCGGCGTCGTTGGCATCATCACGCCGTGGAATTTCCCGATCGCCATCCCGGCGTGGAAAATCGCACCAGCCCTGGCCTACGGCAACACCATCGTCTTCAAGCCGGCCGAGCTGGTTCCGGAGAGCGCCTGGACCATTGTCGACATCCTGCACCGCGCCGGCCTGCCTAAGGGTGTGCTCAACCTCGTCATGGGCAAGGGTTCGGTGGTCGGCCAGGCCATGCTCGATAGCCCTGACCTCAATGCCATCACCTTCACCGGCTCGGTCGGCACCGGCAAGCGCGTAGCTGCCGCCAGCGTAGAGCACATGCGCAAGTTCCAGCTCGAAATGGGCGGCAAGAACCCGCTTGTCGTGCTCGACGATGCAGATCTTGCCGTCGCCGTCGACTGCGCGATCAATGGCGCATACTTCTCGACCGGCCAGCGCTGCACGGCATCGTCCCGCTTGGTGGTGACGGACGGCATCCATGACCGCTTCGTCGACGCGATGAAAGATCGCCTGGGCAAGCTGGCCGTCGGCGACGCTCTCGATGCCAAAACCCAGATCGGACCGGTGGTCGACCAGAGCCAGTTGAAACAGGACGAAGACTATATCGCCATCGGCCGCCAGGAAGGCGCCGACCTGGCCTTCGGTGGCGAGCGGCTCGATCGCGAAACCCGCGGCTTCTACCTGCAACCGGCGCTGTTTACGCAAGCCACCAACGCCATGCGCATCTCGCGCGAGGAGATCTTCGGGCCCGTGGCCAACGTCATCCGCGTCAAGGACTATGACGAGGCGCTGGCGGTGGCCAACGACACGCCGTTCGGGCTGACGTCGGGCATCTGCACGTCGAGCCTCAAGCACGCCACGCATTTCAAGCGCAACTCGGAGGCCGGCATGGTGATGGTCAATCTGCCGACGGCGGGCGTCGATTTCCATGTGCCTTTCGGCGGCCGCAAGGGATCGAGCTACGGCCCGCGCGAGCAGGGCCGCTACGCGGCGGAGTTCTACACCACGGTGAAGACCGCCTACACGTTCGCCGGCTAATCATGACGGTGACTTGCCGGGCCAAATGAAATCGAACATGCGAGCAGGCCAGTGACGCACTTCCCAGCAAGCGCGAGTTGCTGGGAAGGGCGACATCTTAGTGTCCGACACGACAGCGACAGCTGGGCGGTAGCCGTCATTCAGCACGGTCCTTAGGGTTCGCCGGCTGCGATAGCCAGCCGCCGCTGAACCCGGCCTTGCACAGGCCGCGACGGATGTGCGGGCTCGACCGCATCAGGTCCCAGATCAGGCGCGAGCGGTGGTTTTCGATCATCAGCACGACGATACCCTGGTCCAGTCCGTAATGCGCATCCGATATCCAGCCGCTCGGCCCGAACTTCCGCCGGTTCGCCAGCGTCGGGTTGAAACCGCTCGGCACCCTGAAACTGTCGACCACCTCAGGGTGGCGTTCTCTGAGGTGGCGCAGCGCCGGCAGGCAGATTTCCGGCGCGAAGGGCAGCGATGCGAGATACGACCACGGCGCTATCGTTCCGTCGTCGGGGCCGAACGGTGCGCCGCGCGCCGCGTAGCCGGAAAATTTGCGCGGTCGCCGCTCGATCTTCGCGCGGAAGTTGCCGGGTCCGTCACCCGCCGAAAGGCCCCAAAGTCCTTCGCCGTAGCCGTCGTAGCCAGAGGGGTTGTGCCGCGCATAATCCCGATGAAGGTAGGTCGCGCGGCGGCTGTTTTCGAAATAGTCCGAGTTCTTCTCCCGCATGAACGCATCCCGGATGCCGTCGAAGTCAATCCAGGCATGCGAGAACTGGTGCATGAACAGCGGACCGCCATAGAGCACGTCGTAGCCGTAGATGTTTTCCCATCGATATGTCGCCGTCCAGCCGGCATAACTGTCGTCCGAGGCTGGCTTGTCCGGGGAGGCCATTGCCAGAACGTAGAGCATGGTCGCTTCGTTGTAGCCTTCCCAGCCATAACGCAGAAAGCCGCTCTTCGGCTTCCAGCCCTGTCGCAAGGTCGAATTGCTGCCTTGCGCCCATCGCCAGTCGACGCGCCGGTAGAGGACTTCCGCCAGTTCGCGGACTTCGGTTTCTTCGTCATTGTCGCCCGTGAAATAGGCGCCAGCCACGAGCACGCCAGCCATCAAAAGCGCAGTGTCAACCATCGACAATTCGCATCGCCAGGTGCGCAGGCCGGTCCGGATGTCGAGGAAATGGTAATAGAAACCCTTGTGGCCGGTGACGTCGTCGCCATTGCCTTGCCGGCTGTTCCAGAAGAAGCGCAGTGCGGCAAGCGTCAGCTTTACGGCTGCATCTCGAGTCATCCAGCCACGCTCGACCCCGACCGGATAGCAGGACAGGGCGAAGCCGACGACCGCGATGCTTGCCGGCCAATTTGGCCGCGAGGTGTCGGCAACCAGCCCGTTCTCCGGATTCACGGTTTCCAGAAAATAGCCGAAGGCCGCGCACTGGAAGCGGTCGAGCAGGTCTTCGTCGGACAGTCGAGGTACGACCCTAAGCAAGCGACGGGAACTCCAGTCTGGCGGCCTTGGCGGTAGATCGCCCGACTTGCTTCAATAGGTGGCCCGGCCGCCGGAAACGTCGAAAACGGCGGCCGTGGTGAAGGAGCATTCCTCGGAAGCGATCCACGAGATCAGCGCCGCCACCTCCTCGACCTCGCCAAACCGCGCCATCGGTATCTTCGACAGCATGAAATCGATGTGCTGCTGGCTCATCTGCTGGAAAATCGCGGTGCGCACCGCCGCCGGCGTGACGCAGTTCACCGTCACCTTGGTCTTGGCCAGTTCCTTGCCCAGAGACTTGGTCAGGCCGATCACCGCCGCCTTGGAGGTGCTGTAGGCAGAGGCATTCGGGTTTCCCTCTTTGCCGGCGATCGAAGCGATGTTGACGATCCTGCCGTAATCGCGCTCGAGCATGTGCGGAACCAGCGCCTTGTTGCAGTAGAAGACGCCGTTGACGTTGATGTCGATGACCCGGAGCCAATCCTCCACCGAATAGTCCCAGGTCGTCATGTTCGGTCCGGTGATGGCCGCACTGGTGACCAGGATATCGACCGCGCCAAGGGCATCGATCGTCTGCCGGGCGGCCTGTTCGACCGCCACGGCATCGGCGACGTCGACAGTCACGCTATGCAAATCGGCAATGACAGCCTTGGCCTGCTCGATCTGGGTGGGGTCGCGATCCCAGACGCAAACGCGCCCGCCCTCTTCAGCGATTCTTAGCGCGACAGCCAGGCCGATTCCGGACGCGCCACCAGTGATCACGGCCGACCGCCCGGCAAACCGTCCCGCAAAACTCATCGGCATGTGCTCTTCCTCCCAATCGGCGGCGAATGTGAAGTCAATGGCGGAGAAGTTCAAGCCAGAGGCTGAAGCTCCGAACAGGTTCATGGTGGGCCACGAGGCGGTAGGAAAAGCCGCGGCAGGGCTAGAGGGTCGGGCTAGCTGGAGTTACGCCGCGCGCACCGGGTTCAGACGTTCTTGATCGATTTCCAATGGTTCAGCCGCTCCGCGATCAGCTCTACTCGTCGCTGGTTGTCGCGCCCGTCCAGGATGCTCAAGTCCTCCGGCTCGGCGCGCAGATAGACACCGGAGGTGCGGGCGTTCAGTTTTGGCTGTGTGTCGGCTCGTGTGGTGAAGTACCCGGACGCGCGATCGGCGGACTCCAGCCGGATCTCTCCTGTCCCGTACAACTGCGACGCGTTCGCGTCCAAGGGCCGTTCTCCATTCCAAAAATAGAAGATGCCGGCAGGCTCCTTTCTCTCCTTTACTGCTTCGCTCCAGTATCTCGCGGACAGACTGCCATTCTCTTGCCATGAGCGGCCGGCTAGCTCCAGCGCACCATCGCGGTCTCGCGAGATACGCAGGAGGCTCACCGCGGAAGGTTCCTTCACGGTCCGCTCCGACAGGGAAAACTGCCACCAAAGACCCTCTATTCGGGCGGCGCGGCCCTCATTTTCGATCGCTTTTCGCAGCTTTTGGTTGACCGCTCTCATCTCGGCGGCGGTTGTCGCTTCGCCGTACCTCACGGACGTCAGGCCGAGGAGATCGCTTGGAAGCTTGGAGCCGTTGGCATGGAGGATAAACGTTCGGCGCATTCCGAGGACACCGCCGAAAAGGCCGGCTTCGAAGACCACATTGTCTCGCGGAGAAGCTTGAGCGGATACAGGAGCAGGTGATGCCGTCAGGCTTGCACTCGTCCAGTCGTCCTGGGCGAACACAAAAGCAGCGAAGTCGACTTCACGCGTAAGCTCAAGGAGGCGCTCCAGTGTGGTTGTCCCGGGATTGAAGGATGTCGTCCAGGGTTCCACATACGCGATGTCTTCAAGACCGCGTGTCAGCGCCTGCAGCAGTTTTTTCTGCTTCCCCGACGAGCCCAGGAAGATTCGAGGTTTGTCCATCCGTTTGCTCCAGCCCAGCAGATCGGGACCACCAGCGTCTGCAATTATCCCTGCGGCCATCGTCTGGTTGTCTCCGCCATAGCGTACGCGGAGGGCCTCATTCATTGCAACGGATGCAAGGAATGCCGGCTGCTATTTTTCGGTCCGGTGCTGAAAGAACTGCGAAAACAGCTCCGCGCGGTGGCGATGCCGAGCTTCTCATGAATCCGGCGGCGATGGCTCTTGACCGTGATGCCGAGGCGCTCACAATGTTTGGAGCCAGAAGCCGGCCTGGATGCTCGGTTCTTGCCACACGGCCTGTCGCGGCCTTTTACCGCCTTCCCGGGGCGTCCTTTTGGCTGTTTTTGCCTCATTTGGGTGACAGGCTGCAGGGGATGGGTTATATTGCACTGCACAATGGAAGCGTTCGCGCCTGGCGCGGCGGCGAATCGGCATTGAACTGCATGGACGGGAATTCGCTACCGAGATGAAGATACCAAAATCTCTGTTGGTCGACCCGGAGAAGAGCACGGTCTATGGCACATTTGCTGTCGCCATCTCCATTTGGGCGTTCTCCTACTCCTCCCTTTTCGGCCAGATCCTGATCCTGGCCTATTATGCGGTCTGGCTTCCCCTGATCATGGTAGATTACCGGCGGCTGTTGCGACATGCCTCCAGCGCGTGGCTGCCACTGGCGTTTGCAATCTACGTCTGCCTCTCGGTGTTCTGGTCGGATGCTCCCGGCATCACGTTGAGGACGGCGATCCAGTATTGCTCCCATATCGCCTGCGCCTATATCGCCGCGCGCACCGTCAGCGTTCGGACGTTGACAATAGGCTCACTGATCGGGATCTTTCTCGTCCTGCTCTACTCGCTTATGGTCGGGGGTTATTCGTATGATGGCCTCGACGGGACGTATAATTTCGTCGGCGCATTCAGCTCCAAGAACCAGATCGGCTTTGTCGCCTCCCTTGGCATCTATTTTTGCGTTGTCTTGCTGACCTTTCTCAGGCGCGGCCGGATCAGCCTTTTCTTGACGGCGCCCGTCCTCGTCCTGTCGGCCTATCTGCTGGTCATTTCGCATTCAGCCACCTCGATGGCTTCGATACCGGCAGTTCTCGCTCTGGTCGCTCTGCTTGCCATGGCGAAGAAGCTTTCGCTCCGCTACCGACGGGTGATTTTCCTGGTCGGCGCATGCGGGCTGGTCGCGGTCACCGCGGTTGCCTTTGCGGGGCTTCTGGATTTCGTCCTTGGCGTCTTCGGAAAAGACTCCACGCTCACCGGACGGACCTATCTCTGGGAGCAGGGCTGGCGTGCGGCGCAGCAAGCGCCGATCCTCGGCGTCGGCTACGCGGGCTACTGGGTGCAGGGTTTCGCGGAGGCCGAACGGCTTTGGAACGAATTCTACATCACGACCCGAAGCGGCTTCCACTTCCACAACACCTATGTCGAAGCGCTCGTCGAGCTTGGCTATGTCGGGGCGACGCTGATTTCGCTGATCATCGTGCGCACGCTGTGGGGCCACATATCGGCGTTGATATTCAGGACGTGGCAGGCCGAATCTGTGATTCTTGCCGGCGTGATGGTGCTTTTGTTCATCCGGTCCTTCGTCGAGGTCGAGACCCTCAACCCCTACATTATGGGCTCCTTCCTTCTGTATTACAGCTACTTCAAACTGGTGAAGGTGCCTGTCGCCCGCCCTCGGTGGACGGCGGCGAGCCTCGCGGAACCAGAAACCGCAAAGGGCTAAGAAAAGCGCAGAATGTCACCTTGATTTCGTTCGTTAAAATTACCGTCAAAAACGAATGTAATCTTGGGGCGCCACAATTTCGCGAATTATTCGGGCGGGATTTCCTGCAACCAGGCTTCGCGGGGGTGCACTTTTGGTGACCACAGAGCCGGCTCCAATTACGCTATGATCCCCGATTTCGACCCCAGGCAGGATTATTGAATTTCGGCCTATCCAAACATTATCCCCAATCAGGACAGCTTTCGCTTTAACACCGGCACCCTCTTCGACCTCATGATAGTTTGAGTCTTGGATTACAACCGAATCGCCAATAAGGCATCCTTTTCCGATGCTTACTGCGACAGATGCGTCGATCGTAACTCCGCTGTTTATAAAAGATCTAGAGCCAATTGACAGACTTGCGTTCCGGCGTGCATGAAACCAGGAACGTGACCCAAGCCCTCGAAACGAAACGCGAGAGCCAAATCTAAAATTGCCTTTTCCTGCTATATGAGGCGAGACACCAAGTACCGAAACTCGATCGGATATTTCGATACCCCTCACTGCCCAAATGAATGTAATTATTGCGCCTTTAATATACCTTCTAGCACGATAGATATTCACCACGCTTCCCCCACCGATTGGCACTTCTCGCCGAGAAGCGTGCATCTATGCGGACGGCCTCGGCATGACGCTCCCTTTGAGCGTCAGCTGACGTTGGGGTATTCGATCGCTCGAGTTCTATTGGCTAGCCATTGGCGCCAGCTTCACCTTGATCACGTCCCCGGGCAGCACGGGCGTGTCTTCACTGGCGGCAATTTCGCTGGTCTTGCCGTCGACCACCCGAACCAGGGCAAAGGACATCGTTGGCTCTTCGCCGTCGCGATAGCGTTGTAACGCCGGGTTCCCCGACATGGCTTCGGCCATCAGGCCGGTTTGCATGTTCATCTTGAGCATCGTCGCACTGAGATCGGCTTCTACCTGTTGCCGGTCGGCGGCGAGGCTCGCATTCTGAGTGTTTTCCAGGTCGATGGCATCCTGATTGGCCTTGCTGATCGACTGCTTGGCGGTAAGGATGGCCGTGTCGTAATCCAGGATCTGGCCTTCCAGGTCGGCGATCGTTTGTTGCGAAGTCAGAACCCGCGTGTTGACGACAAGGCCTTTCTGCGCCAGCGAGCCGATGCCGCTGAGCTGTTCCTTTGCCAGGTCGACCTGCCGCTGCTGGTTGACGATCTTTTTCTGCAGCGAATCGATCTCGCTCTGCAGTAGCTTCTTCAAATCGTCGAGCGCCTGAAGGCGCAGTTTAAGCTTCTTTTGATCGGCCGTCAGGATCGCCATCTCGTCCGCGACGACGCTTGCCACCTTCGGATCGTTGGCCACCTCCTTCGGCACGTCGAATGTCGGCTTGTCCGCCATCTCCGCTTCGATGCGCGCGCGCCTGACGATCAGCCGGACCCGTTGGTCTTCGAGAACGTCAAAATCGCCCTTGGCATTGATCATGTCGCGGTCGTACCGCTGTCCTTCGGGGGCCCGCCGGACACCGCCGGCGATGCTCATCGCCCTCAGGACGGTCAGACCAGGCACGTAGGGATACTGGCCAGGCGTCTGGACCTCCCCGGAAATGTAGAATGGCCTGTACTCCGCCATTTCGACGGAGGCTTCCGGCCGGTCCGCCAGGGCGAGCTTGCGCTGGAGCGCCTGGCCGATCGCTGCCGCGATCTCGGAGGTGGTCTTGCCGGATGCCGGCATTTCGCCGACGAACGGCACGGACAATGTTCCGGCCGGGCCGACTGTGTACTCTCCGTTGACGGCCGTCCAGTCTCGGAACGTGCCTTCAACGGTCTGCCATTCGGCCACGCGGATGGTCAGCTTGTCCTGCGATCCGAGGCGATACTCATCGGCGGCGGCGAGTTGGGGAATGGTGAGCGCCAGCGCGAGGCAAATGGTCATAAGCCGCATCCGCCGCATGCGATTGCTAGCAATGCCGGCGCAGGAGATTTCGAAGATATCTGTTTTCAACTGTACGTTTTCCGATCCGCTTTAGCCCCGCCCGATGAAACTTGCTGCAGAATGGTTGGCATCTGGACAGTCACTCTTCCACACAGAACCGGCTCCCGGCCGGTCAGTAGCAGCCCCGCGACATCCAGACGGCAGGCACGGTCTTGATGATGATGCGAATGTCCTCTACCAGCGACCAGTTCTCGACATAGTGTCGATCGAATGCGACGCGGCTGTCATAGGAAACGTCATTGCGGCCGCTGACCTGCCAGAGTCCGGTCAGTCCGGGGCGCGATTTCAGGTAATAAACGGCCGAACTGCCATAAATTTCGAGCTCGTCTCGCACCACGGGGCGAGGACCGACAAGGCTCATGTCACCCTGGAGGATGTTGATGATCTGCGGCAGTTCATCGAGGCTGAGCTTCCTCAGCACGGCCCCGACGCGCGTGACGCGCGGGTCGTTCTTGAGCTTGCGGGTGGCTACCCATTCGGCGTTGGCTTCCGGGTTGGCGGCAAGATATGCCGCCAGCACCCGTTCGCCATCCTGAACCATGGTGCGAAACTTGAGGCACGGGAAAATCCGTCCTCCCCGACCGATCCGGCTGTGACCGTAGAAAATCGGCCCGCCGTCGGAAAATTTGACAAGCAGCGCGACCATTACAAACAGTGGACTGAGAGCAACCAGGCCAATCAGTGAACCGGCGATATCGAAGCTGCGTTTGAGCAGGCCGCCGATCGGTGGAAAATCGATACCGGCCTGCGAAAAATTCGCGTCGGCCGGCTTGGCTGCGTCCCTCATGCGTAAACTCCATACGTTGAACGGATGGTTTACCGCACGATATCAAAAAAATGCTGCATCGCAACACACAATTTCTTGAGCGCCTGAAATAATCACGTCATGAATTGACTAAATAATAAACCGATCCTGCACAAATTTTGGCCTTTGTGGCGAGTTCGAGGCAAATTTTGGGCAATATTGAAAAATTTAGTGCCTTTTTGAGGCTGATTTGCGGCGTATCGCTCTTTGTGCCGCGTCTTTGAGCATTGTCGTGCTGTAGTTTTGTAAATTATAGAGCGACTTTAAAGTAAAGTACTGATTAATATTGTAGCTCTTACTGGATTGAGTCCATACCGAGTGATTGGTCGCGATGCCGATGTGTGCATCGCAACATGGCAGAGTCGATCCCGCGAACTTATCCAAAATAATTTGCGGTTGGCCTTGCCCGCTATTGCACACCTTAATAGAGTTGCAAATTGTTTCTGTCAGAGTATGGACAGCGTGGGAAGGCCGGAAGCAACCGGCCAAATAAGCGAGCGGCCTCAACAAGCTCGCATGGCGAAGGGGGCTCGGGCGGGTCGATCATCGATTTTTGCCCGAGCACGGTGACGGGCTGTCGGGTATGTCGCTACCAAAATTCATTGTCGGCATGATTTTCGCTCTGGCGATTGTGGTCGCCTGGTCTTATCTCGACGGCGCTTCGCTAGGCACAACGCTTTTTCGCGCTATAGCCTGCGCCATTGTCATCCAGCTGGGCTACTTTCTGCTGGTTTTCGTGATGGTTGTCAGAAATTCCCCGACCTCGGCTGCTAAGATTCGCGATGCCGAGCGAACGCTGAGTTCGACCGAAGTGGCCGACGGCGAGAAGTTCAGTGCCAGGAGAAGCCTGCACTGACCTGACGACAGAAAGCGTCGGCCGGATTGCTGGCGGACTGCTCGCCCGACAGCATCCTGGACAACCGGCTTCCGGATTTTTCCTTCAGCCGCGGATCCTAATATTGTCTAAACTCTGTCGATCGACTTGGTGATCAGCGATTCGATTGCGCTGACGGCTCCATCCAGAATGGGCAGGGACGGTTTGCGAAGCGGTCCGTCTATCCGCGGGCATTTCACCGCTCTATCGATTTGCGCCATGACGACACGACAGGAAAGACTGGACGGCGCGAATGATTTTAACGATGCTTTGCTTCGCATTTGCAGCATAAGGGCCGGCTGGCGCTTTTTTTCGAACAGCCGGACAGTCAGTGAGAACGAGAGCTGCATTGGACATCAAACCGGGGGCGGCGAGAAATTCGGAGCTACCTGTGCAGTCGAGAGGCGAATTGATGACAGAACCCCGGGTCTGCGTGATCATCGCCGCCCGCAACGCGGCGCGGACAATTCCAGTTGCCATTGCATCGGCATTGCGCGAGCGGGAGGTGGCCGAACTCGTCGTCGTCGATGACGCCTCCACTGACGATACCGCGAAAGTCGCTCGGGCGGCCGACGATGGCAGCGGCAGGCTTTCCGTCATCCGGTTCGACGTCAACGGTGGTCCTTCTTTCGCCCGCAACGCCGCGATCGCCAGCTCCAAATCGCCGTTCATCAGCATTCTGGACGCCGACGATTTTTTTCTCGAGGGCAGATTTCGCGAGTTGTTCGCCAGCGCCGATTGGGATTTCGCTGCCGACAACATCATGATGATCAGGGACGATGCGGCGACCGACATCTCGAAAATCACCGCTCCGCGGTTTTCGGCCGATCCGGAATTTCTCGATTTCGAGCGTTTCATCGAAGGCAACATCTCCAGTCGCCGTGTGCAGAGAGGTGAGTTGGGGTTCCTCAAACCGGTGATCAGCCGCGCTTTTCTTGACCGACATGGACTGCGCTATGACGAAAACCTGCGGCTGGGCGAAGACTATGAACTCTACGCGCGCGCGGTTGCTTGCGGGGCGCGCTTCAAAGTCATCAGGTCCTGCGGCTATGGCGCGATCGTTCGCGCGGACTCGCTGAGCGGCCAGCACAAGACGCAGGACCTCAAGCGTCTGGCCGACGCGGATCTGGCGCTGCTGACGATCGATAGTTTGCCGGAAGGCTCTAAGGCCGTGCTCAGAAGGCACGAACGGCAGGTACGCGACAAATATCGGTTGCGAAACTTCCTCGACGTGAAGAACGAGCAGGGGCTGACATCGGCTGCGGCCTACGCCCTGGCCAGCCAATCCAACCTCATCCCCATCCTTCGCGGCGTGGCCGCCGACAAGCTGGATGCGCTGTTTCGCCGCGCCGGCTTTGCCTCGAAGCAGCCTGTGCCGCCGCTGCGCTTTCTCATGGCCGCAACCAGCCCGGTCGGCAAGCCTTGAGCTGGTCCGCAACCGGCGCCATGCCGATCATGTCAACAGGGCCTTACCACGCTTCAAAGTGATGCGAATTGCCGATTCGCCGGATAGGTGGTTGCCTACTCGCTTTGGGGATGGCATGTATGTTGCGGTGCAGCAATTTTGATTGGCTGTTTGAATCGGCACGAAAATGTCCTCCTGTCAGAGGAGCTGGACGATGCGACAAGACTTTTTTGGCCGGACGGGCACAGGGACAGCCTTAGGCTGGCTATGACAGGAAACTAAGCGCATGGCCTCGATATTTGGCTTCAGATCAAGGGATCCGGCTCGAGACAGGCAGACCGACATCTCGCGCCTTGACCGCCTGGCAAAGCTGCTAGACCAGATCGCAGCCGAGGTCGAGGCGGAGAAAAACGGCCTTGAGAATCGCTACCGGACAAAGGCCACCAACGCGGCCTTCCTGGTCGAGGCGATGGAGAATGGGGCGGCCTCCTCCAGCAGATCCTCCGAGGTCAGCGAGCTGACGAAGTCGATCCTGAACTACGAGCGGCGCATCGCGGCGCTCGCGCGCCAGAACGAATTGATGAAGGATCTCCGTCATTCGCTGGATGCAATCTTCGACGAAAGCGCCCAGCGTAGCTCGACCGCCAAGGCAGATTTCGCCAAGCCGGCCGACGGCACGGGGTGAACTTCAAGATCCCTGGATGGGCCTACAGGCAGGAGGTTTGGTGTCACTGGGCAAGTTAAGGCAAGCACAAGGAAGGTACTGGCAGAAGGTCAAGGTCAGCTCGTTTCGTCATGGTTTGAACGTCGACTTTGGGTTGGGGGCGCAGCACAAAGGTGAGTTTGGTATGAACGCGGATCCGAAAAGCACGTCCACCCGAGCAACCGGCGGCAGGCCGCTCACGCGCTCGATCAGGCAAGGGAACCTGAGGCAGCTATGTTCGGGGGGCGCGTTTCTGCTGCTCGCACTCGGCAGCCTGGTTGCAGGCCCGACCCCTTCCCATTCGCAGGACATCCCGACTGCGCCATCGTTCGTCGACGATTTCACCAGCTTCGATCGTGCGCGTTGGTACATTGCCGACGGCTGGACGAACGGCAAGCACCAGAACTGCACCTGGTCCAAAAGCCAGGTCCGGCTTTCCGACGGCATGCTGACGCTCGGTTTCGAAAAGCGGAAGCTAAAGGATCGCGACTTTGCCTGCGGCGAGGTCCAGACCAAGCAGCGCTTCGGCTATGGCACCTATGAGGCGCGGATGAAAACCGATGCGGGCTCCGGCATCAATGCCGCCTTCTTCACCTACATCGGCCCCACTGACAAGCAGCCGCATGACGAAATCGACTTCGAGGTGCTGACGAAGCACACCTCCAAGGTGCAGGTCAACGCCTACATAGCCGGCAAGGGCAAGAACGAGAAATTGGTGGATGTAGCTGGCGGTACCGACAAGGCTTTTAACGACTACGCCTTCGTCTGGGAGAAGGACAGGCTGCGCTGGTACGTCAACGGCCAACTGGTGAACACGATCAAAGATCCGGCAAAGCTGCCCACTCATGCGCAAAAGATATTCTTCAGCCTGTGGGGCAGCGACACGCTGAAGAACTGGATGGGACCGTTTTCGGATCCGGGTCGAAAACTCATCATGCAAGTGGACCGTGTCGCATTCACGGCGCTAGGTCAGCCATGCCAGTTTCCGGAATCGCTGGCATGCAGCATAAAGTAAAGACTAATCTGAACCGGCCGGACCGAAAGCGCTCCGAAGTCTTGAACAGGAATGAAACCAAATGAATTTGACGGTCTTTGGAATTGGCTATGTCGGTCTCGTGCAGGCGGCGGTGCTTGCCGAAGTCGGACACCAGGTGGTGTGCGTCGACATCGACGTGAAAAAGGTCGAGCGGCTCAATCAGGGCCTCATCCCGATTTTCGAGCCCGGGCTCGAAAACCTCGTCAAGGAGAACCACGCGGCCGGCCGCATCAAGTTCACCACCGATGCCGCGGCCGCCGTCAAGCATGGCCAGATACAGATGATCGCTGTCGGCACGCCTCCGGGCGAGGATGGTTCGGCCGACCTCAAATATGTGCTGGCCGTTGCCGAGGCCATCGGCCGGGAGATGGACGCGCCCAAGATCGTCGTCGGTAAGTCGACCGTGCCGGTCGGCACCTGCGAAAAGATAAAGGCCAGGATCGCCGCGACGCTGAAGGCGCGCGGCCGCGAGGATCTGGGTTTCGACGTCGCCTCCAACCCGGAATTCCTCAAGGAAGGCTCCGCGGTGGCCGACTGCATGAAGCCGGACCGCATCATCGTCGGCACCGACAGCGAGGATACCGAGGCGGTGATGCGAGAGCTTTACGCTCCGTTCAACCGCAACCACGAAAAGATGATCGTGATGGATGTGCGCAGCGCCGAGTTCACCAAATACGCGGCCAATTGCATGCTGGCGACCAAGATCAGCTTTATGAACGAAATGGCCAACCTGGCCGAGGAACTCGGCGCCGACATCGAGGAGGTCCGCAAGGGCATCGGCAGCGATCCGCGCATCGGCTACCACTTCATCTATCCGGGCCTCGGCTATGGCGGCTCATGCTTCCCCAAGGACGTGCGCGCCCTGATCAAGACCGCCGAAGGCGTCAAATTCGATGCCAAGCTGCTGCGCGCGGTCGAGGAACGCAACAACGAACAGAAGTCGGTCCTGTTCGACAAGGTGAACCGCTATTTCAAGGGCAATCTGAAGGGCAAGACCTTTGCGCTGTGGGGCCTCGCTTTCAAGCCCAATACCGACGACATGCGCGAGGCGCCGGCGCGTGTCTTGATGGAAGCGCTCTGGAAGGCCGGTGCCAAAGTGCAGGCTTACGATCCCGAGGCGATGCAGGAATGCCAGGCCATCTACGGACTGCGCGAGGATCTGCTTTTGTGCGGGACCAAGGAGGCAGCGCTGCGTGGCGCCGATGCGCTCATGATCGCAACCGAGTGGAAGAACTTCCAGGCGCCGTCGTTCGACGCGATGAAGGATGCGCTGATCACGCCGATCATCTTCGACGGCCGAAATCTCTACGACCCCAAGGTCATCGCTCGCTACGGCATCGAATATCACAGCATCGGCAGGATGGCGGCGTGAGATCATGCGGGAAAGCCTGTTGCCATGACAGCGGGACACGACGGAGGCTGGCGGGAACTGATGGATATCTTCTGCCTTCGTAAACCGCTTTTGAACAAACCCAGAATGCGACAAGGAGCCGGACCCATGAAAGTCCTTTTTGCAGGTGGCAACGGTTACACTCCCCAGTTCAGCGGCGGTGTCCAATCCAGCACCCACCATCTGGCCGAACAGTTGCTTGAACATGGCCACGAGGCATCAGTGCTTGCCGCGCTGTTCGGCCAGGGCGTCTTTGGCTACAAGGCGCGCGCCAAGATGAAGCTTCTGAGGCAGCGCGCCGTCATCGACAGCTATCCCGGTTACCCTGTGGTGCGGGCGTGGTTTCCCTGGGAAGCGGCGCGCTTTGCCGTCGAAAGGCTCGATCCCGACGTCGCCGTCGTGCAGTGCCACAAATCGGTGCCGATCGGAAAGGCGCTGCAGGCGCTTGGCGTGCCGCTGGTCGTCTATCTGCGGAACGTCGAATTCCACGAATTGGGCGGGGATCTGCGAGAGCTGCATTCGGCGCTTTATATCGCCAATTCCGAGTTCACGGCGCGCACCTACAAGGCAAAATTCGACATCGATTCGACGGTCATACCGCCGACCATCAATCCCGAGCTCTACAGCACGCCGACGACAGGCGAGTTTGTTACGCTGATCAACCCTTACAATGAAAAAGGGTTCGAACTCGCGGTGCGCATTGCCGGCCAATGCTCCGAAATTCCGTTCCTGTTCGTCGAAAGCTGGAAGCTCGACGACGACCACCGGGCACAGATCGAACGGACCATCGCGCCGCTGCGCAATGTTAGGCTGGAAAGCCGCACCAGCGACATGAAGACGGTCTATAGCCGGACCAAGATCCTGCTGGCGCCCAGCAAATGGGAAGAGGCCTGGGGGCGCGTGGCATCCGAGGCCCATTGCAGCGGCATTCCGGTCGTCGGGTCCCGGCGCGGCGGCCTGCCGGAAGCGATTGGCGCCGGCGGCGTGGTGCTCGATTATGACGCACCGCTCGACGACTGGGTCGCGGCGATCAGGCGGCTGTGGAACGACAGCCAGGAATATGAACGGCTCTCGGCGGCGGCACGTGAATTTTCCGAGCGGCCGGCGCTGCATCCTGAACGTCAGTTCGCGACCTTCTTTTCGATGCTCGACCGGGCGGCCCAGCAGGGTTCGCGCCAAGCCGCCTGATTAATGCATGTCGCCCAAAAGCATGCCCTTGAGGCTTGAACCGAGGTTGCGCAGCGGTCGGATGAATTGCAATCTCACTGATCGACATCAGTTCGCCTGTAGCCATGAATTGTCATGACCAGTTTGTCCGACGCCGGCATCGGCTCCCATTTGCCGGCCCAACCTGCGTCCATCACCGCGCCTGCCGCAACCCATAGATCGAAGTACGCCTTCATGGGCTTGTTCGGAAAGGCACCGCCCAGAGTGTCAGCCGGCGTAACCACGGCAGCTTCTTTGCCGTCAATGAGGAAAGCAACCCGTTTTCCCGCCTCGTATTCTATGCCAAGGCGGTATCTTTTCCCCGAGAGGTCGCCGAGTTGGATCCACTTTAGCCAAACGCTCTTGTGCTGATTGTCGACGTTTGCCCAAACATTGAGCTGTAGTCCTTTCGTGCCCACGAATTCAAAATCGATTTCCTCATGGGCTTTGTCGTTAAAAGTCCAAAGCGGAGCTGCAACAAGCCCTGGCTTCATCGTCGGGAGAGTGACATCCACTTCCCACCTTGCCGATGAAAAGTCCGATTTACCGCCGGCTACGACCTGTGCGGAAGCTTTCTCGCTGACAGTAAGCTGAAGCGCGCCGTCAACGATTTTGGCGTTCGCCGCCTTCCAGTCATAACCTCCGAGCTTGGGCTCGCCCCACTGCGATGGCACGAAGGGATTGTTATACTTCCAAAGTTGGAGCTTGACCGCTGACCAATCCGGAAGCTTGTCAACGGCAGCTTCCGCGTCTCCTGCGGCAACACTCTCTGCCACGGCTCGCCTATGAACCAGTTGCAATGCTGCCGAGGTAGCAAGAAGAGCCGACAGTTGTCTGCGTGTGAAATTCATGCGTCTATCTCCGATGGCAGATTCCAGCTTTCCCGACGGCTCATGATGGCCGTTCGTGGTGACCGGCGAACCACACCGTAAATGGTGAAATCGGCGGCATGATGTCCCTTGGCCACAGTTTTGGCTCGACATCTAAGCCGGTCGTTTGACCCGGCTCTTCAGTGTCTCATAGCCGCGTTCGCCAAGCAGCCTGCGCGCGACGATCTTGATGGCCGTCTTGCGCCCTTCCTGCGAATTCATCTGTTTCAAACTGCCTGGAAAGTTGCGGGCGATCCGTCCAAGTGCAGGCAGCGACAGCGAGTCGGGATAAATGACCAGATGCGTTTCCACGCACAGCACCGGTTTGCCGGAAAGCTCGGCGATCTTGAGGGCCTGCTGGTGCTCGCTTTCGATGAACAGCATGGCATCGGACTTGCGCTAGAAATCGGCCTTGAAATTGCCATGCACGCCAAGCCGCTGCCGCTCCGCCTTGCTCGGCAGTTCGAGCATGATCAGCTTGTCGTATCTGATGTCGTGCTTTTGGAGCCATGCTTCCGTGTGGTTGCGGTATTTCTCAAGCCGGCTGGTGACCAGCCATCCGATCTTGCGGGTCGGGCCAAACAGCGGCAGCGCCTCGCTCAGGAATTTCTCGTATGCGGGTCCGTCGTCGACCTGGTTTTTCAGTGTGCAGAGCGGTGATTTTGCCGGTGCGCGCATTCACTTCACCTCGCTCGGTGCCGGCGCGGGCGGCGTCCGCGCCGGCAGTAGCTTCACAGCTTCCCACAACGATATGGCCATTTTCCCGACACCGCATCAAAATGTTGCAACGCAACAAAACAGCCCGGAAATTCGGAGCGACAGTAGGCTATCCGAATCCCAGGAAGGAGCACGATCTCCGCCGCTCAGCACGCCAATTACAATGGCAACCCAATCCGATTCTCACGCTCTCGTGAGGTACGACTGCGATAGCCGTCGAGCGTTCATGCACGCCAGGCCATCCGGGGTGGCAAGACGCTGAGCGATGCTGCCGGCGTGCCACCGTGGCGCGGGGATATCTTCTGCTTGTCGGGTTCAAGCGGCAAGGCTTCCGGAGATGAAGCATCAAGGGCCGGGTCGAGTTGCACAGGTTCTTTGGTTCGCTCCAACGCCACACGGTCGTAAAGCGCATCGAGGAATGCGCCCGCCGGTTCCGCGGCAAACATGATCTCTGCCGTCCACCGGGCTTGACGTCGCAGTGGCGCCATCAGCTTCGGCTGACCGATATATGTCTTCAATCGTTCGATGGACAGGCAAGCGAGGCGCTCGACCTCATCCTGGAAATATTGGGCAAATTTCGCCTCGCCGCGCGAGTTGTATCCCGGATTCCAGCAATTGCCGAGATCGTTGAGTCTCATGGGTAATGAGATTCCGTTAACACCATCCTCCAGGAATTCAGGCAGGGCACAGACCCCCGTTCCGAGAACCGGGGTGTGTTCCGACATCGATTCTATCGCCGAGTATCCAAATGTATCGCCGAAGGTGGCTAGGATGCCAAAATGCGAATGGCGCAACAATCGTCGCACCGAATGGTTTGGCAACGCGCTATAATGCTGGACATTCTTCAGGTCGAGCAACTTGATATACTGGTCAAAGAATCCTGGAGTTGTCGGATCCGTCCATATGCCGCCGCCTACCTGCAGACTCGAAACGATGTTCACTCGGATAGGCAAATTCTGCTCTATTGCTTTTTCCGCGATCTTGACCGCGACGCAGCCGCCCTTACGGCCAAAATGGGCGCCGACGAACGTCAGCACAAGTTCCTCCGCGGTGTTCTCAAGCATCGCATCTTCCACGGCAGGCACGACGATGTTCGGATGGCGGACCATCAGCTTCTCCGTCAGAAGGCTTACGTTCGGATTGTCGGCGTGCTGACCCAGAAAACACCTGCGGGCAAAATGCGACAAGGCAATAATGCGGCGGCAGCCGGGGTTCGCAATCCGCGACGCCAGGTAACGAGCCATCGGCCCGCGCTTGCGAAGGGCGAACTGACGCGGCAAATGGGATTCGAACGAGATGATGAATTTCGAAGAATTGACCGGGATCCGGTTGAACGCATGCACCACGTCGACGGACAGGGCAGGCTCGATCAACGTCACACCTTCCAACTTCGACGAGACCAGGTTGAACGGTAGGAACCGCTTGCGCAGGATTGTATGTCTGGAGACGCGCGGCGTAACGAAACTGGTCGGATATTTGTCGTTATAGACGGCAATACGAAGAGATTTGGCCATGCCTAACCACCGTATCCAAACAGCGGGATAGGGGATTTTAGCGAACTGCCCTATGGGCGCAGAACTGCCAAATCCTGCAATTCCACTGGAACCAAGTACAAGCGCATGAACCCCCCGGCCCCAATTCTCACCAACTTCTCGTCATATGAAAACCGATTTTTTGCTGCAACGCAATAGAACATTCGCGCGGCCTAATGTTTGTGGGTGCGCGACAACCGCTAAATCCGCTACATAGCACCAAAAATGTTGCGATGCAGCAAGAGCTGTACTAGCATCCCTGCGGGCGGGCCAACAGCGGTCGAGTTTTCATGCTGCATGTCTTGTACTTGGTACACGACGTCTCCGACCCGGCAGTGCGCCGGCGGATCATAATGCTTAAGGCAGGCGGCGCCCAGGTCACACTGGCGGGCTTCCGTCGGATAGCAAGCCCGGTCGCCGACGTCGAAGGCTTGCGCCCGATCGACCTTGGGGCGACGCGCGACGGCCGATTCGCCCAGCGGCTGGCAGCAGTCACAAAGGCGGCGGTCTCGATCGGCTCGAAGCTCGGCTCGATGCCAAGACCCGACCTCATCATCGCGCGCAATCTGGAAATGCTGGCGCTTGCCCGGCGTGCCAGATCGGCTTTCCAGGCGACGGTGCCGATCGTCTACGAGTGCCTCGACATTCATCGCCTTGTGCTTCGCGACGACTTTTTGGGCAAGGCGATGCGCGGCGCGGAACGCTATCTGGCCAGGGATGTAATGCTGCTGGTGACCAGTTCGCCGGCGTTTATCGCCAACTATTTCAAGCCGTTTGGGCAGATTGCCGCGCCGGTCGAGCTGCTCGAGAACAAATATTTCGAGCCTGCCGCGGTTGCGCTGGATGATCGCATGGTGGCGGATGATCCCGTCGCTCCGCCTTGGCGGATCGGCTGGTTCGGTGCGCTCCGGTGCCGCCGCTCCCTGGAGCTTCTGGCCGAATTTTCCCGACGGCTCGACGGTCGCTTCGAAATCATCCTCAGGGGCCGCCCGGCGCTTTCCGAATTTCCGGATTTTCACGGTTTTGTCGAAGCCGAGCCCTGGCTTTCGTTTGGCGGGCCCTATCGGAACCCCGAGGATATGGCGACGATCTACCGCGAGGTCCATTTCTCCTGGGCCATCGATTTTTTCGAGCAGGGGCTGAATTCCGAATGGCTGCTGCCCAACCGTCTCTACGAGGGCTGCCGCTTCGGCGCCGTGCCGATCTCGATGGCCAACACCGAAACCGGCCGGTTCCTCGACGGGCAGGGTATAGGCGTTCTTTTGCCTCAAGCCACGCCTGAGGCCCTCGAAGCCGCCCTGGGGGATATGGACGAGCATCGTTTCGGGAAATTGCGGGCGCGTGTTCTTGCCCGCAATCCGCGAACCTGGAGCCATGATCGCAGCGATTGCCGGGCGCTCGTCGAAAAGCTTCGCGGGTTGACGGTTGTGCAGGATCCGTATGCTGCCCAGGCACTGGCTTAGGATGGCTATCGATGGACATGGGCCGATGATGCCAACCGAAAAGCTTGCGCCCAGCCTGATCGTGATTCCGTGCCTGAACGAAGCGGCTCACATCGGTGCGCTTGTTCATGAGCTTCGACCGTCGGCCGAGAGGCTCGGTGCCCGGATCGTCGTTGCCGATGGCGGCAGCACGGACGGCACGAGGGCAATCGTCGAGGAGATTGCCGGGAAAGATCCGCGGATCATCCTTCTTCACAATGAAAAGCGCCTCCAGAGCGCGGCGATCAATCTCGCCGTTGCCAGTTACGGCGAGGGGGCTGAATATCTCATTCGCATCGACGCGCATGGCGGCTATCCCCCCGACTATTGCGATCGGCTGGTCGAGGAGGCGCTGGCCACCGGCGCCGATTCGGTCGTCGTCTCCATGCTGACCAGCGGCAGCGGCACGGTGCAGAAAGCGGTGGCGGCTGCACAGAATTCCAAGCTCGGCACGGGCGGCTCGAAGCACCGGCATCTCTCAGTGGGCGAGTGGGTCGATCACGGCCACCATGCGCTGATGCGGATATCGGCCTTCAAGGCGGTGGGCGGCTATGACGAGACGTTCAGCCACAACGAGGATGCGGAGTTCGACTATCGGCTCCGTCAGGCCGGTTACCGAATCTGGATGAGCGGCAAGACGCAAATGATCTATTACCCGCGCGCGTCGCTCGCCGGCCTGTATTTCCAGTATCTCGGCTATGGCCGCGGCCGCGCAAAGAACGTTCTCAAGCACCGCATGATACCGAAGGTCCGGCAGATGGTGCCGCTTCTGGTGTTCCCCGTTGTCCTTCTCTCTGCCTTTTTCTTCGTGCATTGGTTGGCGGTCGTGCCGCTTCTGGTGTGGGCGTCGGTTTGTCTCGGCTATGGCGTGTGGACTGCCCTCAGCCAGCGCAATCCGGACAATGCGCTTGCTGGGATTTCGGCGATGGTCATGCATTTCGGCTGGTCCGTTGGCTTCTGGCTGCAACTGCTTGGACCGCGATCACAGAGTAGGAGGGTAGCGTGATGGGTGTGGCCGAAAAAAACCGCAGCATCGACATCTGCGTCTGCACGTTTCGGCGGCCGGAGCTTGCCGACACGCTTCGCTCCATAGCCGCCCTGGAGGTGCCTTCGGGATTCGACATCCGCGTCATCGTCGCCGACAATGATGACGGGCCGACGGCCGAGTTGCTGGTGGCGACGTTGGCGGAGACGTTGAAGCTGCCGATCAGCTATCGTCATTGCCCGGCGCGCAACATCTCGATCGCCCGCAACGCCTGCCTCGACGCCAGCATGGCGGATTTCGTCGCCTTCCTCGACGATGACGAAACGGCATCGTCCAGATGGCTCGCCGAACTGGTTGCGACGGCGGAAGTGAGTGGCGCTGCCGCCGTGCTCGGACCGGTGCGGGCGCGCTATCGGCCCGATGCGCCCGCCTGGATGCGCCGCGGCGATTTTCACTCCACCCTGCCGGTCTGGGTGGGCGGCGAGATCCGCACCGGCTACACCTGCAACGTCCTGCTCAGGATGGGCGCCGACAGCCTCCGCGGCCGGCGATTCAGCCTGGCGCGTGGCCAGACCGGCGGCGAGGACACCGAATTCTTCGACCATATGGTCAAGGCCGGCGGTCGCATCGCCTTTTCGCCGCAAGCCTGGGTCGATGAAGTGGTGCCGCGCGCCAGAGCCGCATTCGACTGGCTCCGCCGCCGCCGGTTCCGCGTCGGGCAGACGCATGGGCACCTCCTGGGGCGCGACGCGAGTGGCCTCGCGCTGGTCAGGCAAGTCGGCCTCGCCTCGGCAAAGGCGGTCTACTGTTTCGCATTGGCAATCCCGGTCGCCATCAATCCCGTGCGCAGGAACCGCAGCGTGCTTCGCGGCATCATGCATGTCGGCGTCGTGAGCGGTCTCGTCGGTGTGCGTGAAATCCGCCAATACGGCCTGCCATCGCCGCAGGAAGGGGGCAAGCGTGCAGCCTGACGTCACCTTTGTCATTGCCGCCTACAATGCGGAGCTGACCATCGAGCGGGCGATCGCCAGCGCCATCGCTCAGCGCGATGTCAGCGTTGAGGTGATCGTCGTCGACGATCAGTCGCGCGACCGGACGCTCGATCTGGCGCGATCCTACCCCGAGGATATCGTGCGCGTCGTCGCCCTTGCACAGAACCGTGGTCCCGGCGGCGCCAGGAATGCCGGCCTTGAGCTTGCCCGCGGCCGGTGGGTCGCGGTCCTCGATTCCGATGACGCGATCTATCCCGGGCGGATCTGCACCATGATTGACCGCGCGGAGAAAGCGGGCGCCGAGATCGCGGTCGACAATCTCCAGGTCGTTCGCGAGGACGGCGTTGCCGAAGAGACGATGTTCCCGGCCGACTATCTCGAGGGCTTAAGTGAAATCTCGCTAGCGGACTATATCGCCGGCAATGTGGTCTTCGAATCCAGGTTCAATCTCGGCTATCTCAAGCCGATCTTCCAGCGACGCTTCCTGAACGAAAACGGGCTTCGCTATGACGAAGGCCTGATCATCGGCGAAGATTACATCCTGCTGGCCAGTGCTCTGGCCAAGGGCGGCAAATGTGTGGTCGAGCCGACGACCGGCTACGTCTACCATATCCGGACCGGCTCCATTTCCCGCGTGCTCGAACTTCATCACGTCGAGGCGATGCGCAAGGCCGATCTCGCCTTCGCCAGAACCCATTCGATGGACGCCAAGGCCGAGGCCGCTTTCGCAAGGCGCACACGCAGCCTGCGCAAGGCGGCGTCGTTCCTGTCGCTAGTCCAGCACATCAAGGCGCGGTCCCCGCTCAAGGCGGTGTGGACGGCGCTCAGCGATCCGGCGGCCGTTCGGCATATGAGCATGCCGATCGCCGTTCGGCTGCGAAGGGTGGCGGCACAATTTGCCGTGGGTGCGGGGGAGGTGAAAGGTGCAGGCAGGTGAAAACAGTTTTCGCGGCCTGCGACAGGTTGAAGTCGATCTCCTCAGAAGGAATATGCAATGAAAAAAGTCAGGAAGGCAGTCATACCGGTAGCGGGGCTTGGAACGCGATTCCTGCCGGCGACCAAGTCGATGCCGAAGGAAATGCTGCCGGTCGTCGACAGACCTGTCGTGCAATATGCGGTGGACGAGGCGTTCGAAGCCGGCATCGAGCACATTGTCTTCGTGACGGGCCGCAACAAGGCAGTCATAGAGGATTATTTCGACCTGCATCCAGAATTGATCGGGACTTTGGAGCAGACCGGCAAGACGGCGCAGCTTCAGGCGCTCGAAAGCCTGCTTCCCGTAGCTGGTGCCACGAGCTTCATCCGGCAGCAGTCGCCGCAAGGTCTCGGCCATGCGGTATGGTGCGCTCGGGAGGTCATCGGCGATGAGCCCTTCGCGCTGCTGCTACCGGACATGGTGTCCTTCGGTGGGCGCGGATGTCTCGCCGAAATTGCCGACCTCTATGCGCAGACCGGCGGAAACGTCATCGCCGTCGAGCGCTGCGACCCGACCGAAACCAGCAAATACGGCATCGTCGGCTGCGGCGCCGATGTTGGCTCGGGCTTCGAAGTCAACGCCATGGTCGAAAAGCCCGCTCCGGCCAATGCACCGTCGAACTACTACATCAACGGCCGCTACATCCTGCAGCCCGAGATATTTGCGCTGCTCGGCAATCAGCAGCGCGGCGCCGGCAATGAGATCCAGCTGACCGACGCCATGGTCCGCCTTGCGCAGAGCCAGGCTTTCTTTGCCCAGCCCTTCAACGGCCGCATGTTCGACTGCGGCTCGAAGGAGGGGTTCATCCAGGCCAATGTCGCCTTCGCGCTGGCGCGTGACGACATGAAGGGGCCGATCTTCGAGATGCTTCAGGAGTTTGTCCGGTCGCATGAGCGCCGGGTGGAAGCCGCATAATGCCCATTTTTTGGGAGCATTAGCATATGGACGGTGACACAAGACATGCCGATGCGCTTGGCCGCCCGGGTTTCGCGTTGTCTGGCATGAAGCTTGCGTCGTATATGTGCTGATGCTCCCGATCTTGCTTCAGCGCCTGCAAACGAGAGCATCGGACCCAAAAGTAGAGGCGGTTTTGGGAAATCCGATGCTCAAACAAGAGATAGAGCGGCGGCACAGGTCGACTTGAGGGACCGCCGCTCTAGATGCAAAGTAGAATTGGACCGAAGATGAATTATGCCAATTTTCCTCTCGACAAGAGGAAACCATTGCCGAGTTCGGACGCAGTCAGCGCCGACGACTTCATCGATGTCGAGCGCTTGCTCAGCATGGCAGCAAGGCAGGCAAAGGTGGTTGCGGCATGCGCTGCCATCGGTCTTTTTCTGGGCGTGCTCTATTTGCAGACCACGCCTCCCACCTACATGGCGACCAGCCGCGTGCTTATCGACGAAGGCTTGAATAAGGTCGTTGACGAGGTGTCGGCGGCGTCGGTCAGCATGCAGACCGATTCCGCCATTCTGAGCCAGATCGAAATTCTTCACTCGGCGAGGTTGGCGGCGGTGGTCGTCGACAAGCAGAAGCTCGATCAGAACGACGCTTTCTTGTATCCACCCACATCGGCCGTGTCGAAGGCGGCCGGCTTTGTGCGCGGCGTGATCCGGTACTTCCGTCCCAGCCCCGCCGTGGGCACCACCGACGTCACCCAGCTTGATCCGGCGACGCGTGACGCGATGATTGCCTCGTCACGCCGCGATTACGCGATCCTCAAACTGCAAAACGAAGTGCAGGCCGAGCGCATCGGTCGAAGCTATGTGATCTCCATCGCTTATCAAGCGACGGATCCCGCACTTGCGACCGCGATCACCAAAGCCTACGCAGACGCCTACCTCGCGGATCAGCTCGATGCGAGCTTCGATGCGACCGAGCGCGCGGCGGTCTGGCTGCAAGGCCGGCTGACGGAGCTTCGTGAAAGTTCCCAGGCAGCGTCGCTCGCCGTCGAGAAGTTCAGGGCCGAACACGGATTGGCCGTCGATGACGGCCAGTTGATCAGCGACAAGCAACTGTCGGACCTCAATGGCCAGCTCATTGAGGCGCAGGCCGATACCGCCCGCGCCAGCGCCCGCTACCAGCAATACAAGTCGATCGTCGAAAGCGGTTCGGACAACGCATTCAGGGATGCCGCCATATCCGCCGACCAGCCAAGCAACTCGATCATTTCAACGCTCAAGACCCGCTATCTCACTGTCGCAAAGCGGCAGCAGGATATCGAAACCAATTTCGGGGCTGAGCATCCCCAGGCGGTCGCACTTGCCAAGGAAAAGGCCGACATATCAGCGCAGATTTTCGGCGAGCTGAAGCAGTTGACCGAAAGCTACCGCAACGAATACGAAGTTGCTCTCGCGCGCGAGACCGCGCTCCGCGCAAATGTCGCGTTAGCGGCGGGCAAGAGTTCCATCGACAACCAGTCGCAGGTCAAGCTGCGCGAACTCGAGCAAAAGGCAACGGCGCTCTCGACGCTCTATCAGACCTTCCTTGGCCGCTACGAAGAAGCCTCCCAGCAGCAATCCTTCCCGGTTGGCAAGATCCGCGTCATCTCGGACGCGACGCTGCCGCAGTCCGCGGCAACCCCGCGCACGTCCATAGTGCTGGGACTTTCGCTTGTGCTTGGCGTGATGATGGGGGCCGGGGTTGGTGGCCTGAATGAATTCAGGGAGCGGTTCTTCAGGACCGGCGAAGACGTTCGCGATCGCGTCGGCCTCAAATTCCTCGGCTACCTGCCGATCATTGGCAGCAAGGTCGCCAAGGACGACAAGCGCGATGACGGTCAGGCGGACATCAAAACGGCCCAATCACCGTCGGCCGCTGAAAGACGCGCGCGCATGCGGGTGAGCATCGACGCCCCGGCATCGATGTTTTCCGAAACGCTTCGCAGCGCCAAGATCGCCTTCGACGTCGTGATGGAAGGGCAAGGCAGCCGGGTCATTGGCGTGATCTCGGTTCTTCCCGGTGAGGGCAAGTCGACCGTGGCGGCGAATCTGGCCGGACTGCTTGCTGCCAACGGGTCGAAAACCCTGCTGGTGGACGGCGACCTGCGCAAACCCGGCCTCAGCCGCAGCCTTGGCATGGAGGCCGAGCAAGGCCTGATGGAGGCGGTAGTGAGCGGGCAGACCTGGCAGTCCGTCGGCAAGATCGACCGGCAGACCAAGCTGGCGATTGTCCCGGCTGTGCCGCGCGGTCATTTCTCGCACACCAGCGAGCTTCTATCGTCGGCCGGGATGCGGCGTTTCATCGACAATGCCAAGGAGACCTTCGAGTACATCATCGTTGATCTGCCGCCGCTCGGCCCCGTGGTCGATGCCAAGGCCTTTGCTCCGCTTGCCGACGGCTTCGTGCTCGTAACCGAATGGGGGCGCACACCGCGTGCGATGGTGCAATCCATACTGAGTTCGGAACCCTATATCGCCAACAAGATCGTCGGCGTGGTCCTCAACAAGGTCGATTTGAAGAAGCTGGCGAAGTATGGATCGATCGGCGGCTCGGAAAAATTCTTCGACAGATATTCGTCCTACTATCTGGAAAAATCGGAAGCGCGGACGAAAGCAAACACCTGAGGCCGGTATATTAGGAAGGGATGTTGAGCAGATCGTGGCTTCCTGCGCGGCCAGGCCGATACCGGGCCTGAGCCGGCGTGAGCGAACACGAATGCCCCCCTCGAACAGACCATGACCGGCAGCCCTGCGCATGAGCCGGTAAGATCGGCGGGGAATGATGTCTCTTAGGTGCGGGTCGATCTCCTCGCTTGACCAGTAGAGGTCGCCGAGCCGCAACGGGTCGCGCAAAAGGCGTGGGCACTATGCTTCGCGCCGCACATTCCCACCGCAGGACGTTTGCAGCCAGGAACCGGGCCCGCTTACGCCGCCTTGAGACGGTAGCGGACGATCGTGTGGTCGAGCAGAAGCCGGATTCGCGGTTCGGCCTCGATCGCAATCAGCCAGCTCGCGGCGATCATGGTCGCGCCGACGATGACCACCGAAAGCAGGTACGGCACTCCCGCACGCATCAGGGCGCCGAGAATGGCCGCGCCGACGACATCATCGATCAGATAGAGAGGATAGGTCATCAGGCCAATCCGGCGCCAGCCGCGCCAGGACAGGTCGAGCCGCAACGACCATGCCATCAGGGCTATGGCAACCAGGAAGAAGACGATCGGTGGCGCGTATGGCATCTGCTCTTCGACCTACGGTGTGAACATCGACCGAACTGGCGATCTGCAGGACGAAACAGCGCGCAGAGGACAAGACGGAACGGCGTCACCGCCTTGAAGCGCATCAGCCAGATCATCACGCCCGTCGCAAAGAAGCATCCATGATGCACCAGCAGCAGGGCTAGCCAACGCGTCTCGGCAAACTCCGACCAGTCGAGCGGATAATACAGGCACCAGAAGAGCGTGCTGATCAGGCCGATCACGATGGCCACCACCTCCATCACATGGAAGCGGCCCAGCCATAGCAAGGTCCAGACGACGGCGTAAAAGGCGATCTCGATGCCGAGCGTCCAATAGACGCTGTCGACCCAGGGGGAGTAGGGAGCGAACAATGCCGTGGGTCACGGCATCCGTGGGCCAGCTGAGCCCGACGAGGAGCAGCACCGCCGCGGTGACCGGCGCGCAGATCCAGACCGCCGGCGCCAGCCGCCTTACCCTTGCCTCGAAAAACCGCAAGGCGGTCGAGTTTTCGGCGCTGAAGGCGATGACGAAGCCGCTGATGACGAAAAACACCTGTACGCCCCCATCCGGAGCCGAGCATCTCCAGTTCCGGATGCGGCGGGATGCCGCCGGTGGCCCGTGCCGAAACGCCGGCGGGAAAGGCCCACACCCAGTAACCATAGTGGTAGAACATCACGAGGACTGCGGCGAGAAATCGAAGTATGTCGACGCCGCCAAATGTGGTTTTTTGCTGAGCCATGCCGTAATCGTCGGTGGGCGACCCGGCAAAACTGTATGGCGATTTGCTGCATTGCACAATGGTCAATTGGCTGCCGCGCTGTCGATGCTCCGATGTCTTTACAGGCCGATTCCGCGTCCCTTGAGCGCTGCGGTGATTTCGTCGAGAATGATCGGATCGTCGATGGTCGCCGGCATCGTCCATTCTTCCTTGTCGGCAATCTTCTGCATGGTGCCGCGCAGGATCTTGCCGGAGCGCGTCTTTGGCAGGCGCTTGATCGTCACCACCGTCTTGAAGGCGGCGACCGGGCCGATCCGCTCGCGCACCAGCGTGACCACCTCGGTCTCAATAGTGCCGGTGTCACGCGCGACACCCGCATTCAGCACGACGAAGCCGAGCGGAACCTGGCCCTTCATCGCGTCGGCGATGCCGATGACGGCGCATTCGGCAACGTCTGGATGCCCGGCCAGCACCTCCTCCATGGCGCCGGTCGAAAGCCGGTGGCCGGCGACATTGATGATGTCGTCGGTTCGGGCCATGACGAACAAATAGCCGTCCTCGTCCATCATGCCGGCATCCGCCGTTTTGTAGAAACCGGGGAATTCATCGAGATAGGCTTGGCGAAACCGGTCATCGGCATTCCACAGCGTCGGCAGACAGCCGGCCGGCAGCGGCAGCTTGACCACGACATTGCCCAACGTGCCGCGCGGCACTTCGTGGCCGGCATCGTCGAGCACACGGATGTCGTAGCCGGGCATCGGCACCCCGGGCGAGCCGTATTTCACCGGCAGCAGGCCCAATCCGGCTGGGTTGATCGTCATCGGCGAGCCGGTCTCGGTCTGCCACCAATGGTCGATCACCGGCACGCTCAGTTTCTGCTCCGCCCATTTAATGGTTTCCGGATCGGCGCGCTCGCCGGCGAGGAACAGTGTGCGGAATTTCGACAGGTCGTATTTCGGGACGAATTCGCCCTTGGGATCCTGTCCCTTGATGGCGCGGAAGGCGGTCGGCGCGGTAAACAGCGCGACGACGCCATGCTCCGCGATCACCCGCCAGTAGGTGCCGGCGTCGGGCGTGCCGACCGGCTTGCCTTCGAACATGACGGTCGTGCAGCCATGCAGCAGCGGGCCGTAGACGATGTAGGAATGGCCGACCACCCAGCCGACATCGGAAGCCGCCCAGAACACCTCGCCCGGCTTGACGCCGAACTCGTTCTCCATCGACCATTTCAGCGCAACCATGTGGCCGCCATTGTCGCGCACGATGCCCTTGGGCTGGCCGGTCGTTCCGGAGGTGTAGATGATGTAGAGCGGATCGGTGGCGAGCACTGGAACGCAGTCGACATTGGCGCCTGCGGCCCGCTCGCGGGCGACGGCGTCGGCATAGTCGATGTCGTGGTTTTCCCTGAACTGGCAGGGCAGCTGGTCGCGCTGGAGGATGAGGCAGGCCTCGGGCTTGTGCCGCGACATCTCGATCGCCTTGTCGAGCAGCGGCTTGTAGGCGACGACGCGCCCGGGTTCCAGGCCGCAAGAGGCGGAAATGATCAGCTTCGGCCTGGCATCGTCGATGCGCGTGGCGAGCTCGTGCGAGGCAAAGCCGCCGAAGACGACCGAATGCACGGCGCCGATGCGGGCGCAGGCAAGCATGGCAAACGCCGCTTCCGGCACCATCGGCATATAGATGATGACCCGATCGCCTTTCTGGACGCCGCGGTTCTTCAGCACCGACGTCAGCGCGACCACCTCGCGTTTCAGTTCGGCATAGGTGAATTTCCTGATCGTGCCGGAAATCGCGCTGTCATGGATCAGCGCGATCTGATCGGCGCGGCCACCCGCCACGTGGCGGTCGACGGCGTTGAAGCAGGTGTTGCAGGAGGCGCCGCCAAACCAGCGCCCATAGACGCCGGCATTCGGATCGAAGACCGTGTCGAACGGTGTGAACCAGTCGATGGCTTTGGCCGCATTCGCCCAGAATTTTTCCGGGTCGCGTTTCCAGCCGTCATAGACCTCGTGGTAGCGTGACGCCATCCGGCTTCCTCCCCAGGAATGTCTGCTGTCTTTGAAATAGCGTATGCTGTTTTTGCAAGCATATGCAATTTCGTCTTTTGGCGTCGCAAATACCCGGCACGATGGTCTCGGGTCATAATTGGGGTCTGGGGTCATAATTGGGGCAAGGCGCAATGGAGTTGCGATGCAAGGTTGGATCTGCCTTATTGGCCGCGATGCTGTTGATGGTCGCTTCCGCCGCTCAGGCCGGCGATGCGGCGGCACGGCGCATTATCGGCTTTTCGCCGGACGGTACCTACTTCGCCTTCGAACAGTACGGCACGCTCGATGCCGGCGCTTCGGATTCTGGCTGGTCGGAGATCGACATCATCGACACGCGCACCGATGAGTTCGTCGGCGGCAAACCGATCCGCATCGTCGACGAAACCGAGGAGGCGACGCTCACTCTCGATCAGGCGAGGGCACAGGCTGCCGCGCAGGCGGCGCCGATCCTCGCCCACTATGCCATAGCGGCGCGCGGCGAGCGGACGGCCTTGGACAGGTTCACCTTTCCGGACCACATGGTCGCTTACCAAGACATTGCGCGCCTCGATCAGGTCTCGCAGAAATGGCTTTCGCCGACCTATGACGAGCTCGGCATCTCGATCATCCAGCTCGACCAGATACTTGCCGACAGCACGATGGATTGCTCGTCGAGTTTCGACGAGCAGCAAGGCGCCACGGCCGGCAAGGCGTTCGGTTTCCGCCTGACGCTGCAGGCACAGGATGGCAGGCCGTTCCAACTGCTGCATGAGGACAAGACCGTGCCCGCCTCGAGGAATTGCCCGACCTCCTACAGCCTGTCGGAATCCTATGCATTCACTCCGGACGGCAAACCGGCAGTGCTTGCCGTGCTCGTGCAACGCTTCAGCCAGGGATTTGAAGGACTGGACCGCCGCTTTATCGCCGTGACCGGCCAGCTGCGTTGAAAAGCGCCTGCTTGCGCTCAAATACGGTTCTAAAGCGGCAGCGCCGCGAGCATGAGGCCGACACCGCCGGCGATCAGCAAGGCAGCGGCCAGCGCCTTTCTGTGACGTTCGAAACTCGTCGGCGCTCGATCCCAATTGTAACGCATGTTCTGCCCTCCCAAAACCACCGGATTCCTTACCTTACCAAAGGTAAACAAAGCAACATTGTGCCTAACTTCACCACACTGGCCTGATAATGCTCGGGATAGCGCACGACAGTTTTGTCACCGACTTTTGTTGGGAGTCTTTGCGAAGGCCCACTTCGCAGACTGAAGCGGGCTTTGCTTTTTGACTGCCGCTTTTTTGTCGTAAGCGGCAGCGCGGTGTTGGCGGTTCTACATCCCCCACCGCAGCGCAGCCGTATGCACCGGTGCGTCCCACAATGCGGTCGTCTCGTCGTCGACCATGGTCAGCGTGATCGAGCAGCCGGCCATGTCGAGCGATGTCACATAGGACCCGACCAGTGAGCGAGTGACCGTCACGTTGTTCCCGAAGATTTTCCGGGCGCTGTTGTACATCAGATAGAGCTCCATCAGCGGCGTGCCGCCGAAGCCGTTGACGAAAAGCAGCGCCGGGCCTTTCGCCCTGTCGCGCAGATCGCCCAGGATTGCCGCGCAGATCTCCTCGGCGATGGCATCGGCGCTCTTCAACGTGTCGCGGCGGCGGCCGGGCTCGCCATGAATGCCGACGCCGAACTCCATCTCGCCGTCGCCGATATCGAAGGTCGGCTTGCCGGCCGCCGGTACGGTGCAGCTGGTCAGCGCAACGCCCATAGACCGCGTTGCGGTATTGACGCGTTCGCCAAGCGCCTTCAACGGCTTCAGTGCCATGCCTTGCTCGGCTGCGGCGCCGACGATCTTCTCGACCACCAGTGTGCCGGCAACGCCGCGCCGGCCAGTGGTGTAGGACGAGTTCTCGACCGCGACGTCGTCATTGGTCACCACTTGCATGACCCCCTCCGACATTTCGGCGGCCATCTCGAAATTCATCACATCCCCCTCGTAGTTCTTGACGATAAACAGGCAACCGGCGCCGGTGTTGACCGCCTCCGCAGCCGCCAGCATCTGGTCCGGCGTCGGCGAGGTGAACACCTGACCGGGGCAGGCGGCGTCCAGCATTCCATGGCCGACCAGCCCGCCATGCAGCGGTTCGTGGCCAGAGCCGCCGCCGGAAATCAGCGCCACCTTGCCGGGCTTGAGCGCCTTGCGGCGAACGAATTTGTGATCGTCGCCCAGCACCAGTATGTCGGAGTGCGCGGCGACGAAGCCGTCGAGGCTTTCGGCCAGCACCGTGTCGACCGAATTCAGAAATTTCTTCATGACCGTCCTTCCGAAATGGCCAGGCGTGGCGCGACTATGTCCCGCCCTTGCCGGCGATGCTGGTGATTTTCTGGATGAAATCGTTGACCGCCCGGTCGAGCGCTGCATTCTGCTTGTCGTCGCCGAAATCGGGAACGATCAGCGAGACATGCCGCGTCTTGCGCATGCCTGATGCCACCGACATTTTTCCGGGATGCGCCTGATGGTAGGCGGCAAGAAAATGGTCGCGTTCGGCCGGGCTGAAATGGCAGACGGAGAAAATAGCCGGCAAATGTTTCGACGGGATCGGGATCGAATAGGCCGGGCTGGAAATCTGCGTGACGAAGCTGCGGTGCTTGCCGAGCGCATCGGCCAAGCGCTGGCGCATGCCGGACGGGCGCTGGTCGAGGACCTGCGACAGGATCATCTTATAGGCGCGGATCGCCTCTTCGGAGCCGGGTTCGGGTGTCTTCTCGGCCATGCCCGCGCCTAGATCGAAACGTCCGCAATGGCCGCCTTGGCCATTGCGAGTTGGGCGGGAACCACGGAAAGGTCACGCAGGCCGGCCTCGATCAGCGCCGGGATCGCCGCCGGATCGCCGCCGGCGTCGCCGCACAAGCTGACCGGAATCTTTTGCGCGCGGCCGAACGCCGCAACCGAGGCGATCAGCCGAAGCACGGCCGGATGCCTGATCGAATTGAGATGCGCAACTGAAGCATTGTCGCGCGCCGCCGCCATTACATACTGGGTCAGGTCGTTCGAGCCGATCGACAAGAAAGCGACCTCGGCAAAAGCCTCGGGAGCGATCGCCACCGATGGCACCTCGACCATGATGCCGAGCGGCGGCATTTTTTGCGCGACGCCGCGCGCGGCAAGCGCGGCCTTCTCTTCCGCGAACAGGGCGGCGGCACGCTGATATTCGTCCACAACGGCGATCATCGGGAACATCACCTTGAGATTGCCATGAATGGCGGCGCGCAGCAGCGCCCGGATCTGTACCCGAAAAACCTCCGGCCTTGCCAGCGATAGCCTGATGCCGCGCAGGCCGAGAAAAGGATTGCCCTCCTCGACGGTGAACCCCGGCACCGGCTTGTCGCCGCCGGCGTCGACGGTACGAATTGTCACCGGTCTGTCTTCAGCCCATTCGAGCACTTTGCGGTAGGCTCGATATTGCGTTTCCTCATCCGGCAGCCTCTTGCCGAACAGGAATTCGGTCCGCATTAGCCCGACGCCGTCGCAGGTCGAGACATCGATGCTGTCGACATCGGACGGATCGGCGATGTTGACCTGCACCCTCACCGCCGTGCCGGCATTCGTCACTGCCGGCCGGGTCAAAAAAGTTTCCGCCCGGTCGCGACGTGCCGCGAAAGAGGACGATTTTCGCCGGAACGCCTCGACCTCTGCCCTTGATGGCGCCAATATGATGCCGCCATGCTCGGCATCAAGCAGGGCGACGCCGGCAAGATGAGCCGGCGAAGCACCGAGCCCCACGATCATCGGCACGCCGCGCGAGCGCGCCAGCATGGCGACATGGCTGGCGGCACTGCCCGCTTTCAGCGCAATGCCGCCGCCGGAACTCCAGTCGGTTTCGAGAAAGCGCGTCGGCGCGATGTCCTCGCCATAGAAGATGGCTCCTGCCGGCGCCGCAGCCTCGCTCTCTTCGGTCAGTGTACGCAGCACCTGGTCGCGTATGTCGCGCATGTCGGCGGCGCGCGCCCGGAAATAGTCTTGATCGGACGTCTCGTAGCCCACAATTTCGGCGTCGAGCGCCTGCCGCCATGCCGTATCGGCCGGCTGGCCGACGGCAATCGCGGCAAAGGCCGGGCCGGTCAGTGCATCGTCCTCCAGCATGGCGAGCTGGAATTCGAGAATTTCGGCTGCATCGCCCTCGGTCGCTTCGACGAGCGTGGCAAGTCGGCCTGTCGCTGCCTTGATTGCCGTTCCGAGCGCGAGCCTCTCGTCAGCGGCGGTCGCTTTACGGTTATAGCGCGCGACAACCGGATCGAGGTTGAACAGCGGCCCTTCGGCATAGCCGGCCGAAGCCGAAATCCCCTTCAGCCTAAGCGGTTCGGGCATGGTCCACGCCCTCGTCGAAGTCGCGCCGCACCAGCTCGACCAGCGCGCCGACCGCCTCGCCGGCGCCGTCACCCCTCGCTCGGATATGCAGCACCGTGCCTTTCGGCGCCTTGGCCGCCATCACCTTGACGATGCTCTTGGCGTCGAACCAAGGCCCGTTGGCGGCGAGCGCCACTTCGACTTTGGCTGAAAATGTCTTGGCGAGCTTGGTAAACTTCACCGAAGGGCGCGCATGCAGGCCGACCTCATGGGTAATCAGGACTGTGGCTTCGGCGGATGCGGACATGCTGTCAAAATTCCTGTTCATTCACGATGGCGACAATTCGTGTGCCGTCGCCACCACTTCCCTGAGCGAGGCGCCGCCGGACGCCTCCGTCGCCGCCATCACCGCGCCTTCGACGATCGGCGCATTGCAGACGATGATCTTGTGCGCGCGCGGCTCGCCGATCATCTCGACCGCCATCTCGCTGTTG
Source organism: Mesorhizobium sp. f-mel (assembly GCF_053850215.1). NCBI lineage: Bacteria > Pseudomonadati > Pseudomonadota > Alphaproteobacteria > Hyphomicrobiales > Phyllobacteriaceae > Mesorhizobium > Mesorhizobium sp. f-mel. Next base: position 15,066 of record NZ_JBSPTO010000026.1, on the reverse strand, counting down.
GTCTCGGCGCCGCCAAGATCGACAAGTATGGCGACACCCGCCTCCGACCAGGCCTTGTCGATGGCGCCCATGATCGCCTCGACATTGGTTCCCAGCCCGCCATGGCCGTTTCCGCCGCACCATGCAAGCGGCACTTCGTCGCCGACCATCTGGCGCACCATATCGGCCGTGCCTTCGGCGACCAGCGGTGAATGCGATACGATGACGATGCCGACATTGCTCATGCTTGCCCCTCGATGCTTTCGACGACGGCCCGCACCAAAAGCGCGACCGAGCGCCCGCCGGCATCCATATGGCCAATCGAGCGGTCGCCGAGAAACGAGGCGCGTCCGCGCAAGGCTTTCATCGGCACGGTGGCAGCGGCCGCAACGTCCGCGACATCGGCGATTTCCGCCCCGGTTTTTCCCTGCAGCAGGGCATCATGCACCGGCTTCAGCACGTCGAGCATGGTCTTTTGCCCGACCTGCGACTTGCCCCTGGCTGCCACCGCCTCGATTGCCTTACCGAAAGCCGCCGCCAGATTGGCGTGATCCGGCTCAGCGGAAATCTCCTTGCCGAGCGCCATGAACAGCGTCCCGAACAGCGGTCCCGATGCCCCGCCGACCGTCATCACCAGCTTGGTGCCGATCGCCTTCAGCGCCTCCGGCAATGGCTTTGCCGCGAACGCCTCGGCCTCAGCCCGCACCGCCTCAAAGCCGCGCTTCATATTGAGCCCATGGTCGCCGTCGCCGATCGCCTGGTCGAGCGCGGTCAACTCGTCCGCGTGAGCTGCAATCGTATCGGCGGTGGCTGGTATCAGCGTATTCAGGTCAACCTTGTCCATCGTCCAAGTCTTGTCCAGCGTCCCAAGGCTCATCGGTTTGCAATCCTGTTGCCGGCCTGGTCGAAGAACAGCGGCGCCCGGTAACGAATAGCCACCCTGTCGCCTCTTTCCAATTGCGTGTCGGGGTCGGTCAGCGTCACCAGCTTTTTGCTTCCCACCGTCACATGCAGGTGATTCTGGTCGCCCAGATGTTCGACCCAGTCAACAACGCCGTCGGCGGGGCCGTTCGATGCCTTGCCGATCGACAGATGTTCTGTACGCGCACCGATCGTCCTGGTTCCCGCCGGCATGTCGCCATCGGGCAGCAGGCCGGTCGGCAACAGATTGATCGCCGGCTGGCCGAGCCTTGCGGCGACATGAAGGTTTGCCGGCTCGGAATAGATCGTCCGCGGCGTGCCGATCTGCACCAGAACGCCATCGGCGAGAATCCCGATCCGATCGGCCATCGTCATCGCTTCGATCTGGTCGTGCGTGACATAAAGCATGGTAGCGCCGACCTCGGCCTGAATGCGCTTCAGCTCAAGCCGGAGATCGGCGCGCAGCTTGGCATCGAGCGACGACAGCGGCTCGTCCATCAGGTAGATCGAGGGCTTGCGCACTAGGGCGCGTCCGATGGCGACGCGCTGCATCTCGCCGCCGGAAAGTTTGGTGGAGCGGTTGGAGAGCTTGTGGTGGATACGCACCATCTTGGCCACATCCTCGACGCGGCGGCGCACCTCGTCCTCGCTCAGCCGCCGCGCCGGCGAGCGCAGCGGAAAGGCCAGGTTGTCGTAGACTGACAGATGCGGATAGAGCGAATATTGCTGGAAGACGAAGGCGGTGTCGCGCTCGGCCGGCGACAACATTGTCGCATCACGGCCGCCGATATGGATTGAGCCCATATCCGGCCGTTCCAATCCTGCGACAAGCCGGAGCGTCGTCGTCTTGCCGGCCCCGGTCGGGCCGAGCAGCACGACGAATTCGCCATCGGCGACGTGCAGATCGAGAGTGTCCACGGCGACATCCTCGCCGAAGGCTTTTGTCACGCCTTTGATGTGCACGTCAGCCATGATGCGCTTTTCCCTGGGAGGCCCCCTCATGGATTGCGGTTCGCACCGCGCGGCCGGATCCCTTCTCGAACAGCGACAGCCGTGCGCTGCTCAGCGCCAGGCCGACATGGTCGCCCGCATTGAGCCGGATTTCGGCCGGCACCCGCGCCTTGATGATGCCGCCTGACGTCTCCACCGCAACGATCTGCGTGGTGCCGAGATATTCGGTGCCATAGATGGCGCCGCGCAGCTTCGAGCCGTCGTCGAAGCGGATGTGTTCCGGCCGGATGCCGAGCGCCATGTCGGTCGACGCGATATCCTCGCGGACCTCCGGCACTGCCACCTTGGCGCCTTGCACCACGATCTCCCTGGCGCCCTTTGAAAGCCCGCCGCCAAAGCCGAGAAAATTCATCGGCGGCGAGCCGATGAAATCGGCGACGAACATCGTCGCCGGCCGATCGTAGATTTCGCGTGGCGTGCCGAATTGTTCGATGACGCCGTGGTTCATCACCGCGATCTTGTCGGCCATCGACATCGCTTCCATCTGGTCATGCGTGACGTAGACGGTGGTGGCATGGATGCGGTTGTGCAGTTCGCGCAGCTCATGGACCATGAGATCGCGGAATTCGGTGTCGAGCGTGCCGAGCGGCTCGTCCATAAGGAAGCATTTTGGCCGCCGCACGATGGCGCGGCCGAGCGCCACGCGCTGGCGGTCGCCGCCGGCAAGGCCGGAGACTGATTTGTTGAGCAGATGGTCGATGCGCAACAGCTTCGCCGTCTCCTCGACGCGCTGGCGGATTTCGATGCCTGGCATGCCTTGCGCCAGCAGCGGGAAGCCGATGTTCCTGCGCACATTCATATGCGGATAGAGCGCGAACAGCTGGAAGACGAAGGCGATGTCGCGCTCGCGGGCACGCCGCATGGTGACGTCCTCGCCGCCAAGCAGGATCTTGCCGCCGGTCGGCAATTCCAGGCCGGCGATCATGCGCAAGGTCGTCGTCTTGCCGCAACCCGACGGTCCCAGCATGACGAAGAACTCGCCATCTCTAACGACGAAGCTGGAATCCTGCACGGCGACGAAATCGCCGAATGCCTTTCTCAGATGCTCGACCCCGATCTCCGCCATCGTCTACTCCGGAAATTTCGAGACGATTATGAACATCGCCGTGCCGGCCAGCATGGTGATGAACGAATAAGTATAGAGCGACAGCGCGAAGGGCTGGAACAACATCAGGAAGCCAATGGCTATGATCACCGTCGCGATATTCTCCATCAGGCCGCGCCTCGCCCATGCCGGCCAGCGCGACTTGCGTTTTGCGGGTTGGGTCAGGCTCATTTGCGCACCGCGCCGAAGGTGATGCCACGCAGCAACTGCTTGCGGAGCAGGATGGTGAACACCAGGATCGGCACCAGGAAGATCGTCGTGCCCGCGGCGACCGCCGGCCAGTCCTGGCCGCCTTCGCCGATGATGGTCGGGATAAAGGGCGGTGCGGTCTGCGCCGTGCCCGAGGTCAGCAGTGCGGCGAACGCATACTCGTTCCAGGCGAAGATCAGGCAGAAGATGGCCGTCGCGGCAATGCCGGTGGTCGCCTGCGGCAGCACGGTGCGCCAGAAGGCCTGCAGCCGCGTATAGCCGTCGATCATCGCCGCTTCTTCGTATTCGCGCGGGATCTCGTCGATGAAGCCCTTCAGCAGCCACACGGCCAGCGACACGTTGACCGCCGTGTAGAGCAGGATCATGCCGAGTGCGGTGTCCGACAGGCCGAGCTCGCGGTACATCAGGTAGATGGGAATAGCGACCGCGATCGGCGGCATCATCCGCGTCGACAGGATGAAGAACAGCAGATCGTCGGCCAACGGCACCTTGAAGCGCGAGAAGCCATAGGCCGACATTGTGCCGAGGAACACCGCGCAGAAGGTCGAGCCGAAGGCGATGATCAGCGAGTTTATGAAGCGCGGCATGAAGTTGGACGGCCCGGCGATCACCATGTTGCGCTTGCGCACTGTCTCGTCGCAGACGTCCGTCGCCGGTCCCAGCGAGTTGATGTATTCCGGTGTCTGCCGGGTGCGGGTCGAGAACAGATTGCAGTAGCCCTCGAGGCTCGGCTGGAACAGGATCTTCGGCGGATAGGCGATCGAATCCGGCGGCGTCTTGAAGCTGGTGGCGAAGATCCACAGCAGCGGCACGATCGAGATCAGCGCGTAAAGCACGATGATCGTGCCGGCGACGCGCTTCGACGTGGCCGAGGGTGCGACGACCGAATGGGCTGACGTCAGGCTCATCTCTGCTTCACCTTGTTGAGCGCCTTGACGTAGATATTGGCCAGCCCGAACACCGCGACGAAGAGAATGATGGCGAAGGCTGAGGAATAACCCGTCCGCCAGCTTTCAAAGGCCTGCCGCTTCAGCGTTATCGAGGCGACTTCGGTGGTCGAGCCCGGTCCGCCGCCGGTGAGCAGGTTGACCATGTCGAACATCTTGAAGTTCTCGATGCCGCGGAACAGCACCGCCAGCATGATAAAGGGCAGCGCCATCGGCAGCGTGATCGACCAGAACTGCCGCCAGTTGGAGGCGCGATCGACCTCGGCCGCCTCATAGATGTATTCGGGGATCGAGCGCAGCCCGGCGAGACAGATCAGCATCACGTAAGGCGTCCACATCCAGGTGTCGACGATGACGATCGACCACGGCGCCAGCGACACGTTGGAGAGCATGCCGATCTGCGTTGCCGGAATGCCGGTGACGAACGAGACGGCATAGGCGAAGAGACCGATCTGCGGCTCGTAGAGGAAGCGCCAGAAATTGCCGACAACTGCCGGCGACAGCATCATCGGCACGAGAATGATGGTCGTCCAGAAGGCGTGGCCGCGAAACTTCCGGTCTATCAGCCAAGCCAGCGTGAAGCCGATCAGCGTCTGCAGCAGGATGGTCCAGAACACGAAATGCGCCGTCGTCTGCATGGCGATCCAGATGTCCTGGTCACCGAGGATGCGTTTGTAATTGGCAAGGCCGACGTTCCTGACCACCTCGTTGGGGCGATTGGCGCGGTAATTGGTGAAGGAGAGATAGATCGCCCAGAACAGCGGGAAGATGTTGATGGCGAGCAGCAACAGGATCGTCGGCGAGATGAACAGCCAGGCGAGGCCCTTGTCGCTGATGCCCCGGACCTTGCGGGCCAACGGCTCAGGCGTAGCCCGGGCAACGCTGTCCGCAGTCCGATTGAGCATGGTCAGTCCCGCTTCGGTCACTTGGTCGTCTCGACAATGGAAATTTATCTGAACTGTGTCCCGTGCCAAGCGCGGCACGGGACACGCGGCATGGCTCGGGAGGAGCCGATTACATCTGCCCCAACTACATCTTGCCATCGTCCTGGAAGACCTCGGTCCAGTCCTTGACCAGGCCGTCGAGCGCATCCTTGGCCGAACCCTGGCCGGCGACGACATAGTCATGGAAGCGCTTCTGCGACGCCTGCAGCAGCGGCGCATAGCTGGGCTCTGCCCAAAAATCCTTCACGATGGCCATGGAGTCGAGGAAGGTCTGCGCGTAAGGCTGGCTGGCCGGGAAGCCTGGATCCTTGACGACTGCGTTGAGGCAGGAAAAGCCGCCGAGCGACCACCATTTGGCCTGCACGTCCTTGTTGGCGAACCACTTGATGTATTTGAGCGCGGCCTCCTGCTTGTCGGAATAGGACACCACCGAAATGCCCTGGCCGCCGAGCTGGGCGAATTGATCGCCGTCGGGTCCCTTGGGATTGGCGAAATAACCGATCTTGTCGCCGCCGACATTCTCGTCTTTCTGCAGGCCGGGCCAGGTAAAGGCGAAATTCATGTGCATCGCCACCTGGCCGGATTTGAAGGCGTCGACGCCTTCGCCCATGTAGCTGTTCGAGGCCCCGGGAGGCGTGCAGCAGTCATAGAGCGCCTTGTAAAACTCCAGGCCCTTCACCGATTTCTCGGAGTTGACAAAGCCGTCCATCTCGTAGGGCTTGTCGGGATTCTCATAGTTGAAGCCGAAGCTGTAGAGCACGTCCATGGCGCCCATGGTGATGCCTTCGGAGCCGCGCTCGGTATAGATCGACGCGCCATAGACCGTCTTGCCATCGATCTCGCGCTTCTGGAAAAACTCGGCGATCTGCTTCAACTGGTCGAAGGTCGTCGGCGCGGCGAGATCCCAGCCGTATTTTTCCTTGAATTCCTTCTGCAGTTCCGGCTTGGAGAACCAGTCCTTGCGGTAGGTCCAGCCGACGACATCGCCCATGGCCGGCAGCGCCCAGTAGTTCGGCGAGTTCTTCGGCCATTCCGAATAGCCGACGACGGTCGCCGGCACGAAGTCGTCCATGCTGATCTTCTCCTTATCGAAGAAGTCGTTCAGCTTGACGTAGTGGCCGTTCTCGGCTGAGCCGCCGATCCACTGGCTGTCGCCGATGATCAGGTCGCACAGCTTGCCCTTGGAATTCAACTCGTTGAGGAAGCGATCGGCATAGTTGGTCCACGGCACGAACTCGAATTTCATGCCGATGCCGGTTTCCTTGGTAAAATCCTTGGACAATTCGACAAGCGCGTTGGCCGGGTCCCAAGCTGCCCAGCAAAGCGTCAGATCTTCCGCCTGCGCGACGTTCGAAACGGCGGTCGACGCAAACATCGCCGAGGTCAGTCCCAACGTCAGTTTCAAGGTCGATTTCATGCCTTCCTCCCATTTACGAAACGCGTCCGGATGACGGTTTCAAAACCTCAACCCCCTCCCCAGGGGTCCAAACATGGCGACGCGGTTGAGCGTCGGGTGTTTAGTAATTTGTTTAGTGATGCAATTTTTACTAAACAAGGCAAGCGAATTCGTCGCTGCGCTGCAGCATGGCGCATGGGTCGCTTGGTTCAGGAAAGGCGGGTGTCAGATCGTCCGGCGCGCGGGCGCCGGCTCATTTGACCGTTTTGGTGCTTACCGTCACCGGCCGGATCACTGGGGCCGGCGGCAGCAGGGCGCGGATATCGGCGAAGGGGAAGATCGGTTCGAAGCGGAAGGCCTCAGCGAAGGAACCGGCCGCGCCATTGCACTGGCCGGCGCGAAACGCGTTCTGCGTGCGCGCCGCATCGACGAAACGTTCGGGATCCTGCGACTGGTGCGCCCGGATCGCCATCGCCTTGAGCTCGAAATGCCCGGAGATATCGACATAATGCGTCGGCGAAAAGCCGGTGCCACCGAGCGTATCGGCATGCAGCACCGGGACAGTGAAGGATGCCGCGATGCGCAGGCCATCCGACAGCGCACGGTGGTCGCCATGGTAGTCGTTCGGCGCATGGGTGATCGCCAGATCTGGCTTCACGTCGCCAATCAGCGCCTTCAGCGCCGCGATTAGCGCGGCATCGGCAACCAGCGCGCCATCCGGAAAGCCGAGGAAGTGCGGCATCGCGCCAATCAGGTCCGCCGCCACAGCCGCTTCCTCGCGGCGGGCGCGGGCGAGTAATTCCGGATCGCCCTTCCCGCCCTTGGCGCCATCCGTGGCTATCGCAAAAACCAATTCTGCGCCTTGTGCGGCATAGGCCGCCATCGTACCGAACATGAAGATCTCGATATCGTCCGGATGCGCACCGAGCGCCAGTATCTTCACTCTGCATTCTCCCTGGAACTGGAATAACGTGGACGAACGGAATTCTGCTCGCCCAGCTCCCCTATGCAAGCTGTTCATGCAACGATGCCGTTGTCAAAAGCCTGGGCGGATCGCGCCGACGCATTATTCGCAGATACTCGGGCCAGTGATCCTGGGCGCGTTCTCCAGAAATATCCAGATCTTCAGTCGCCAGATCTTCTGTCGCCAGATCTTCTGTCGCTTGTCGGCCTCGCCGTCATTGGCGGCTTCGGCCTTTTGAGGATGGTGCGCGAGGATGTGAGGCTCGGCACGGTGCGCTGGAACCGTTCTCGCGGACCCGGCTTTGAGTTGCGCGGCGACCGCCACCGCTGATATGCGGGCGCTGCGGATCCGCCGCAATTGGATGGATGCATCCTTGGAACAATGACCAGAAAACCCTTGCCGGAGCTTCCGGTCTCCGCCGTGCTGCCGGCGCTCAGCGAAGCGCTCGGCCAAGGCAACAGCGCCGTGCTGGTGGCGCCGCCCGGCGCCGGCAAGACGACGCTGGTGCCGCTGGCGCTGCTCGACGCGCCATGGCTCGGCACGGGAAAGATCATTCTGCTCGAGCCGCGCCGGCTCGCTGCCCGCGCTGCCGCCCGCCGCATGGCCGAACTGCTCGGCGAGGAACCCGGCGAAACAGTCGGCTACGCCATGCGCATGGAAAACCGCACTTCTGCGAGGACCAAAATCCTCGTCGTGACAGAAGGCGTGCTGTCGCGGATGATCCTCGACGATCCGGAGTTGCCCGGTGTCTCGGCGGTATTCTTCGACGAGTTCCATGAGCGTTCGCTCGACGGCGATTTCGGGCTGGCGCTGGCGCTCGACGTGCAAGGTGCGCTGAGGCCCGAGCTGCGATTGCTGGTCATGTCGGCGACGCTTGACGGCGGGCGAGTCTCGCGGCTGCTTTCCGGCGCCCCGGTGATCGAGAGCGAAGGCCGCGCCTTTCCCGTCGACATCCGCTACGACGAGCGGCCGGCCGGCATCGCCATCGAAGACGCCATGGCCAAGGCGATCCGCACGGCCCTTGCCGATGAGAGCGGCAGCGTGCTCGCTTTCCTGCCCGGCCAGCGCGAGATCGAGCGCACCGCCGGGCGGCTGCAAGGCCGCGTCAGTGCCGACACCGATATCGTGCCGCTCTACGGCATGCTCGACAACAAGGCGCAGGACGCCGCGATCAAGCCGGCGCCGTCCGGCCGCCGCAACGTGGTGCTGGCGACCTCGATCGCCGAGACCTCGATCACCATCGACGGCGTGCGCGTCGTCATCGATTCCGGCCTGTCGCGCCTGCCGCGCTACGAACCGGCCAGCGGCCTGACGCGGCTGGAGACGGTGCGGGTCAGCAAAGCCTCGGCCGACCAGCGCGCCGGCCGCGCCGGGCGCACGCAGCCGGGCGTCGCCATCCGGCTGTGGCGGGCCGAGCAGACGGCGGCGCTTCCCGCCTTCACCCCGCCGGAAATCCTCGAAGCCGATCTGTCGGGGTTGATGCTCGATTGCGCCGCCTTCGGTGTCGTCGACCCGGTGAGCCTTTCGTTCCTCGATCCGCCGCCGGCCCCAGCACTCAACGAGGCAAGGTCGCTGCTTCGTGCGCTCGACGCCATCGACGAGGCAGGGCGCCTGACGGAATCGGGTGCTGCGATGCGCAGGCTCGCGCTGCCGGTGCGGCTGGCCCACATGGTCGCCGACGCGGCAAAGACCGGCCAGGCGTTCGAAGCGGCCATGCTCGCCGTGCTGCTCACCGAGCGTGGCCTTGGCGGCGATGGCGCCGACCTCGAACGGCGGCTGATGCGGTTCCGATCCGAAAGATCGCCGCGCGCCACCGCCGCGCGGCAGCTCGCCGAGCGATTGGCGAAACAGGCCTCAGCCTCCCCCTCGAGGGGAGGGCCGGCGAGCGAGCCGAGCGCAGCGAAGCGAGGGAGACGGGGTGGGATCGCCGATGGCGTGCCCGATCCGACCCCACCCCGCTCCGCTTCGCGGATCGACCCTCCCCTCGAGGGGGAGCGTAGGGCCGGCGCGCTCCTCATCCATGCCTGGCCGGATCGCGTCGCCAAGGCGCGCGGCGAGCGCGGCCGTTTTGTGCTGGCCAACGGTTCGGGCGCCATGCTCGACGCCGCCGACCCGCTGGCGGGCGCGGCCTGGCTCGTCGTCGCCGATCTGCAGGGCAAGGCGCAGAACGCCCGCATCACGGCAGCAGCGGCGATAGATGAGACCGACATTAGCGCTACGCTTGCGCAAAAAATCGAGACAAGCCGCGAAACCAGCTTCGACCGCGACAGGCGCGCGGTGCGCGTGCGCGAAACCGTTCGCCTCGGCGCCATCACGCTGTCCGAACGCATGCTGCCGCCGCCGGCCGGCACTGAGGCGGATCGCGCCATCCTCGACGCCTTGCGCCAACACGGGCTGTCGCTTTTGCCGTGGGGCAAGGAGGCTGAAACGCTGCGTCAACGGCTCGGCTGGCTGCATCGCGGCCTCGGCCCGCCCTGGCCCGATGTTTCCGACGCCGCGCTCATTGACAGCCTCGACGACTGGCTGCTGCCGTACCTCTCCGGCGCGGCGTCCTTTGCGGCGATCGATCCGGGCATGCTTTCGGCCGGCCTTATGGCATTGGTGCCGCACGATCTCCAGCGCAGGATCGAGGCACTGGCGCCGACCCATTTCGACGCTCCGTCCGGCAGCCGCGTTCCGATCCGCTATGATGGCGAATGGCCGGTGCTGGCGATCCGCGTCCAGGAATTGTTCGGTCTCGACCGGCATCCCGCGATCGCCAGTGGCACCGTGCCGCTGACGCTCGAGCTTTTATCGCCGGCGCACCGGCCGATCCAGACGACCCGCGACCTGCCCGGTTTCTGGCGCGGCTCCTGGGCCGATGTGCGGGCCGACATGCGTGGTCGTTACCCAAAGCACGTCTGGCCGGAGAACCCGCTTCTCGCCACAGCCACCAGCCGCGCCAAACCGCGGGGGACCTAGCCTTTATCCTTTTCCAGCTATAAATCCTTGGCCATGATAAACATCCTGCGGGCGCACGACTTCCAGCAAAGCCAGCGGCTGCGCCTTAACACGCTGATCAGGCTGCGCTGGCTTGCCATCGTGGGCCAGAGCCTGGCGGTTATCGTCGTTGCCTATGGGCTGAAGTTCCCGCTGCCCGTCAGTCCCTGCTTCGCGCTGATCGCCTGTTCTGCCTGGATGAACCTGTTGCTGACCTTCCGCTATCCGGCGGCGCATCGGCTGACCCCGCTGCCGGCTTTCGCCATCCTGACCATCGACAGCCTGCAGCTTGCCGGCCTGCTTTACCTGACGGGCGGCCTCACCAATCCGTTTTCAGTGCTGGTCACCGTGCCCGTGGTCATCTCGGCGACGTCGCTGCCGCTGCGCCTGACCGCCATCCTCGGCGCGCTGGTGATGGTGGCGGCGAGCCTGCTGGTGTTCTTCCATCTGCCGCTGCCCTGGTACGAGGGCGCGCCGCTGGAGATGCCGTTCATTTATGTCGCCGGCATGTGGATGGCGGTGTTTTCCTCGATCGCCTTCACCGCGATCTATGCCTTCCGCGTGGCCGAGGAAGCCCGGCTGCTCGCCAACGCGCTTGCCGCCACCGAGCTGGTGCTGCAGCGCGAGCAGCATTTGTCGGCACTGGACGGCCTTGCCGCCGCCGCCGCGCATGAGCTGGGCACGCCGCTTGCCACCATCACGCTTGTCGCCAAGGAGATGGAGAAGGCGCTCCGCAACGATCCAAAATACGGCGAGGACGTGACGCTGCTGCGCTCGCAGAGCGAGCGTTGCCGGGAAATCCTCAAGCGCCTGACCAGCCTGTCGTCCGAGGGCGAGGCGCATCTCTCCCGCATGCCGCTAACTTCGCTGGTCGAGGAGATGACTGCCCCGCACCGCGATTTCGGCATCTCGATCAAGCTTCGCCCTGGCGAGCGCATTGGCCCCGAACCCGTCGGGCGGCGCAATCCCGGCGTCATCTACGGCCTCGGCAATCTGGTCGAGAATGCCGTCGATTTTGCCCGTAAGAGCGTCACCGTGCGCTGGAGCTGGAACGAGGCCGCCGTCACCTTCTCGATCACCGACGACGGACCGGGTTTCCCTCCCGAAATCATCGACCGCATCGGCGAGCCCTATATGTCGACGCGCCAGGGCACCGAGGCCGGCGGCGGCCTCGGACTGGGGCTTTTCATCGCCAAGACCTTGCTTGAACGCTCGGGGGCCACGCTTGATTTCCGCAATTCCAACGAACCGGGCGAGGGCGCCGTCGTGCAGATATCGTGGCCGCGCAGCGTCTTCCTCAACCCTGAATCGGCTTCGGCCACCATGTTTGACACGGCTTGAATTGGACAATAGCGCTCCAAAACTATATCTGCGTAAAAATCGGGCAGCAGGAATTTAGAAGACGATGAACGGCGACGAAACGATTGGCGCAATGGTTGAAGGCGAGGACACCTCGCTGCTGATCGTCGACGACGACAAGCCGTTCCTCACGCGCCTTGCCCGCGCCATGGAAACCAGGGGTTTCGTAGTCGAGACCGCCGAGAGCGTCGAGGAGGCGGTGGCCAAGGCGCGCGCCAACCCGCCCGCCTATGCCGTGGTCGACATGCGGCTCGCCGACGGCAACGGCCTCGACGTCGTCGCCGCCATCCGCGAGAAGCGCGACGACGCCCGCGCCATCATCCTCACCGGCTACGGCAACATCGCCACCGCAGTGACGGCGGTGAAGCTGGGGGCCATCGACTACCTGTCGAAGCCGGCCGATGCCGACGACATTTTCGCCGCACTCACCCGCACGGCGGGCGAACGCGCCGCACCGCCTGAAAACCCGATGTCGGCCGACCGCGTGCGCTGGGAGCACATCCAGCGCGTCTACGAAATGTGCGACCGCAACGTCTCCGAGACCGCGCGCCGGCTTAATATGCATCGCCGCACGCTGCAGCGGATACTGGCCAAGCGCGCGCCGCGCTGACGCCTGACCGAACCGAAGGTTCGTGTCGGCGAATGGCGGAATCGGTTTTCGCTGGGGATCACGCGCAAACTCAAAGTGCTACAGCGTGCTTTGCGCGCCCCAAAGGATACGCAGCGCTGTAGAGTCTTGCCCCTGTCATTGGTGTTTGCGCATCATCGCATCGGGTGATGTTGGCCCTGCCGGCGGGTAGGCGACGCGACGGAGACGACATGCAGGACCAGAAGCAACGGCCGGTCTCCATTCTTCGCGAATTCCTCGACAGCGAGGCGGCAGGCGGCATCGTCCTGATGGCAGCCGCGGCACTGGCCCTGATCGTCGCCAATTCGCCGCTGGCCGAAGCCTATTTCGACGCCCTTCACGCCTATCTCGGACCGCTCAGCGTATCGCACTGGATCAATGACGGCCTGATGGCCGTGTTCTTCCTGCTGGTCGGCCTGGAGATCAAGCGCGAGATGCTGGATGGCCAGCTCTCGACCTGGCCACGGCGCGCCCTTCCCGGCATCGCCGCCGCCGGCGGCATGCTGGTGCCGGCACTTGTCTATGTCGCCATCAACCGCGACAACCCGGCCGCTCTGTCCGGCTGGGCGATCCCGACCGCCACCGACATCGCGTTTGCGCTCGGCGTGCTGTCGCTGCTCGGCAGCCGCGTGCCGGGGTCGCTGAAGGTATTCCTCACCGCGCTCGCCATCATCGACGACCTCGGCGCGGTCATCATCATCGCGGTGTTCTACACGACCGGCCTGTCGCTCGCCTATCTCGGCGCCGCCTTCGCGGTCATCGCTCTGCTGATCGTGCTCAACCGCATGAAGGTGCTGACGCTGGTGCCCTACATCCTGCTCGGTGTCGTCCTGTGGGTGCTGGTGCTGAAATCGGGCGTCCATGCCACGCTCGCCGGCGTGGCGCTGGCCTTGACCATACCTTTGAAAGTCTCCCCGGGCATCGGGCATGATCTCGACCATTCGCCGCTGCACCGGCTCGAGCACGGCCTGCACAGAATAGTGCCGTTCGTCGTCATCCCGATCTTCGGCTTCGCCAATGCCGGCGTTTCGCTCGCCGGCCTGAGCGCAGCCGCCCTGGTCGAGCCGCTGACGCTGGGAGTCGCCGCCGGCCTCGTCGCCGGCAAGCTGGTCGGCGTGTTCGGTTCTTCCGCGCTTGCCATCCGGCTCGGCTTCGCCGACCTGCCGGTCAATGCTGGCTGGCTGCACATGATCGGCATTTCGCTGCTCTGCGGCATCGGCTTCACCATGAGCCTGTTCATCGGCCTGCTCGCCTTCGCCAGCAATGTCGAGCTGCAGGACGCGGTCAAGGTCGGCATCCTCGCCGGCTCCTTCATCGCCGCGATACTCGGCGCCGCCGTGCTGCTGGTCGCGCCGGCGGCGAATGGGGCGGACGAGGAAGAAGAGTAGAGACGGTTTGCAGCTCTTGGGTTCCTCGCCCCTGCGAAGCGGGGGAGAGGTGGCCCGGCGAAGCCGGGACGGAGAGGGGGCGCGACATCCGCGAAGTCAGAGCCGGTGAGGGACAGGCGCCCGACGTTGAAACCCTACTCACTCTCCCCCTCCAGCGCCGGCACCGAGACGCCGGCGAGTTCCGCCGCGAGCAGCCTCGATGCACCGGCCCGCGCGATCCTCAGCATCAGCGCCTTGCGTGTCGCCGCCGCCATGCGGTGCTCGGGCGCATCGCGCAGGATTTCGGCGCCATAGCCGTCGGAAAGGATAAAACCGCATTCCTCGGGAAAGATCTCCGAGGGCACGCCGGGATGCGTGGCGAAGAAGAAGCGGTCCGAATGCAGCCGGTAGTCCGGCCATTTGCGGTCGACCCTGAAATCCTCGATCGAGGATTTGATCTCGATGATCCAGATGTCGCCCTGCCGGGTCAGCGCGACGAGGTCGGCGCGACGCCCGGTCGCCAGTGACAGTTCGGGCAGCACATGCGCGCCCATCTCCTTGAGCAGCCGCTGCACGCCGCGCCGCACGAGCATGGCGCGCTCCGACTGACGGCCGTCGATAAGGGGGTTGAGAGAGATAGGCGAGATGATTGGCATGGGAGCACCATGCCAGACTTTGTTCACGGTTTGAACCCGTTTTCTTAAGCCGATTATCCGGTTAGCAAACCCGGCCTTCAACCAACGGGGATCACGCCCTCCAGAGCAATGATCCTCGTCTTTGCGCAGCGTTCACGGATAGCTTTGAGCCGGCTGTACTCTGGAGAGCCGTACCATGCCATGAGGGAGGCCATGTCCGGAAACTCGACAATGACCAGGCGATGAGGTTCCCAATCGCCTTCCAGCACTTTGGTGGCTCCGCCACGAGCGATGTACCGTCCCCATAGCGCGCTTCGGTTGCTGGCACATCCCGGCGGTATTCCTCGAAAACGGCGGCATCGGTTATGTCTACATCAGCAATGAGATACGCTGCCATTGGCCTTACTCCCTGAAGAAAGCCAGTGAAGCAGCTCCATTAGCGGCCCCGCAACTAAGCCAGCGGTACTAAGCCTCGGAAACGACTCGCCTCTCCCTGTATCGGGCGCTTTACTACATTCGTTGGGGGCAGCTCTGGGAGGAGACGAACCATGCCGATGTATCTCACGCAATTCAGCTATACGCCCGAAACCTGGGCGCGCTTGATCGAAAACCCTGAGGATA
>NZ_JBSPTO010000025.1:0-88202 GCF_053850215.1 Mesorhizobium sp. f-mel | reverse complement strand
AGACGATGATGGACCATTGGGACGAACTGGTTCCGTCGCCCGAATTCGACTTTGCCTATGCCTGGGGTTCGCAGGAAGGCGACGTCGCGCTTGAGAGCTCGCCGGAACTGCAGGCCGTTTTCCGGGAACACAATCTCAGCACAACTGGGACCGTCGCTTCCGACGTCATCGATGACAGCTCTACCGCGTCTGTCCCTGCCGACGCCACCATCAGCGACGACAGCGCCGCTGCGGCCGCCGCTTCCGACACCACCACGAGCGACGACAGCTCTACTGCGACCACCGCTTCCGACACCACAGCGAGCGACGACAGCTCTACTGCGGCCGCCGCTTCCGACACCACCATCAGCGACGACAGCTCTACTGCGGCCGCCGCTTCCGGCACCACCACGAGTGACGACAGCGCTACTGCGGCTGCCGCTTCCGGCACCACCACGAGCGACGACAGCGCTACTGCGGCCGCCGCTTTCGACACCACCATCAGCGACGACAGCGCTACTGCGGCCGCCGCTTCTGACACCACCATCAGCGACGACAGCTCTACTGCGGCCGCCGCTTCCGACACCGCCGCCAGCGATGGCAGTTCCACTGAGACCGCCGCTTCCCGCCCCACGACCAGCAATGGCGGTGTTCATGCTGTCCGTGGTGCCGATGCGACCCATGCAGCCGCCGGCACCGACAGGGCGGCAAACCATGACGGCAACGACACCTCCCATGTCGACAATGGCGGCGAAAAGGCAGGCAGCAGTGTCGACCGGGTGTTGGCCGCCCTTTCTGGCGGCTCGGAGTCGCTCGCCGGTTCACACGACAAGACGGCCGGCAACGGGTTCGCCCACACCGTCGAGGATAATGAAAATGTCGGCGCCAATGCTAGCAAGGGCGGCGCCGCCGAGATCATGTCCGGCCGCGGAGCCCACGACGCCTTCGACTTCAGCTGGCTCCAGGAAAAGCTGCAGGACAAGCCTCACTTCGACCAGGCCTTCTTGGACGGGCTCAAGTCGGGAGGGGAGTCATCCGACGCTCTGTCTACGGCTGCGCATGATCGTTCCGACCAGGTCAGCTACGACAGTTCAACCGGGTCGCTGTCTTTGGACAGCGACGGGACGGGAGATGCATCTCAAACGCAGCTCGCCAGCCATTTTCCATGGCAGCATCATTCGCTGTGACCTGAAGGAGCTACGGGCGGGAAACTAGATCAGGCCCGGCCTTTGTTCACCTCGAAGAACATGGGCCGGGTCGTTCCCGTGCCGGTCATCAATCGTCTTTCCAGAAATTCCGCGGCGAGATACAGGTCATACCGGCGTCGCGGGATTGCCTCCGCAGTTCGGCAAAGTCCGAACGGGCCTTCTCATCGAGGACGATGGCTTCGCGGTTGATGAGGCCTCGCCCGGTGAAGACGCGCGCGCCAGCGATGAGCTGTGCGTCGCGGCAAGAAAGCAGGCCTGATCTACACGCCGACACTGCGCCGAACGCCTATGGCAAGGCCAAGGACGAACTATGAGAGACGCGCGAGAGCATCGGCGCGACCGGCGGAAACGCGCGCGCTGGTGAGGCTTTACTCCCCCGCTCTCGGCTGCGCAGCTGCGCTTGCGCCGTTATATCAGATAAGCCTAATGTAAATCATGACCTGGCAATTGAGCGGGCGCGGCGACGCACTCGGATTGGGCGCGCTATTCATCCGGTGGATATATCGATCACGCAAAGGGAGGATGAGATGAGAGTGGTTAAGTCATTTGCATTTGCTGCTGTGCTGCTTCTTTCGTCTGCGTTGTCTGCGGCCGCCCAGTCGGCTCGCGAGGACATCGAAGCGGCGCTGACGAAATTCACGGACGCCTTCAACAGCGGGAACGCGGCGGCGGTCGGTCAAATGTATACCGAGGATGCCGCCGTGCTGCCGCCCGACGGCAAGCGCGTCGATGGTCGCAAGGGCGTGGAAGAATTCTGGCAGGGCGCGATCAAAAGCGGGATGAAGAATCTCACCCTAAAGGCCCTGGAGGTGGAAGAGAGCGCAAACCTCGCCTACGAAGTTGGCGCATTTACGCTCGATGTGCCGAGCAAAGACGGCGCCCTCTCCACCGTTGCGGGCAAGTACATCGTCGTCTGGAAGAAGGGCGACGACGGGACATGGCGCCTGCATCGGGACATCTGGAATTTAGGTGCGGCCCAATAGGGATTTGATATCCAGGTCCTCATCGACCGCCTTGGCGACGAGTACGGCTGCATGCACTGGGATCGGATGCTCTATTGCCATGCCAGTTGAAATCTCTGGTACGCCCAAGGGGAATCGAACCCCTGTTACCGCCGTGAAAGGGCTTCTAAGCCGTCCAACGCCGTCTAGCTGTATTTCCTGAACCCCTTGCGTTACAAGGCATTGTGTCTAGTTGCGTTTGTGCTTGTCCAATACCGTCTACCCCGATATATTGGACAAACTGTTGGACACGACGGGGCAGGGACATGGCAAGACGGGTTCGCGACGCCACACTGGACAGCAAGGAAGCGCGGGCAAAACTGAAGCCGCGCGGCAAGCCCTACTTCAAGAGCATCGGCCCAGGCCTCCACGTCGGCTACCGCAAGGGCAAGGAAGCCGGCCGGTGGGTCGTTCGCATGTATGTCGGCGATCAAGAATACCGCGTCGAAACGATCGCGGACGCCGACGACAAGCTGGATGCAAACGGCGGTTCGATCCTTACGTTTTGGCAGGCTCAGGACAAGGCGAGGGAGATCCACAAGGCCATGTCCGGCGAGGCCGGCAAGGTCGCCGGAGCCTACACCGTCAAGGAGGCGGTGGAGGATTATCTGCAATGGATGGAAGGCGCTCGGAAGTCCGCCAAGGATGCCCGCTACCGCGCCGAGGCGCTGATCCTGCCAGAGATCGGAGACTTCGACGTTTCGAAGCTGACAGCCAAGCAAATCAGGAAATGGCATAGCGACGTGGCAAAGACCGCGCCTCGCCTTCGTACAAAGGCAGGAAAGGAACAGCGGTTCAAAGTGATCGATGACGACGGCGAGGCGATCCGCCAGCGCCGGGCGACTGCAAACCGCGTCCTGACGATCCTGAAAGCCGCACTGAACTATGCCTGGCGGGAAGGGAAGGCGGCATCGGACAGGGAATGGCGCCGCGTGGAGCCGTTCGAAGACGTCGAGAGCGCCCGCGTTCATTACCTGACGATCGCCGAGGCTCAGCGCCTTGTGAATGCCTCCAGCGGCTCTTTCCGGGATTTAGTGCAGGCTGCCCTACAAACCGGCGCTCGCTACAGCGAGCTCGCCCGGCTGCGCGTCGAGGACTTCAACAGCGATGTAGGCACCCTGTCGATACGGGCCAGCAAATCCGGCAAGGGGCGCCATATCGTGCTGACCGAGGAAGGGGCGGACCTTTTCAAGCAGCTATCCCAGGGCAAGCGTCACGGGCAATTGATGCTCTCTACGACGGCCGGCGGCGTGTGGGAGAAGTCGCACCAGTTCCGGCCGATGAAGGAAGCCTGCAAGAACGGAAAGATCGTGCCGGCGATCGGCTTCCATGGCCTGCGGCATACATGGGCCAGCCTGTCAGTGATGAATGGCATGCCGTTGATGGTGGTCGCCAAGAACCTTGGCCACAGCGACACGCGGATGGTCGAGAAACACTATGGGCATCTGTCGCCGTCCTATGTCGCTGACGCGGTGAGGGCGAGCGCGCCACGGTTCCAGACTGTCGAGAAGAGCAACGTCGACGACATTCGGCAGGCGTGACGATGGCGATCTCTGGCGACGACGACATGATGTTAGAGGTCTACCAGGGCAACTTTGAGCATGGGGATCAGATGTCGCTCATGCTGGCCTTGAAGCACTGTCTGAAAAGGAGCCAGCCCGTGCCCGAATGGGCGGCGACTGCCTTACTCGCCGCTATCGGTCAGGTGCAAAAGTATGAGGCCACGTCATGGGACGAAGTTTTTGGTGTTCCACATCCTGGGCGCAAGGTAGATCAACTACGCGTCGAACGCCGGCTGCGGTGGGAGGTGCTGCACCGCGTTACAAAGTATCGCCGGCAAAGGCCAAAGCCAAAGGACATCTTTCAGATTGTCGCCGACGAGCTGAGCATCAGCCGCGCCACATGCAAACGTTACTTCGACAACCTGCATAGATGGTTCAGGAAGTCGCCTTCTTAATGAACCGGACAGCATAGGCAGCCCGGCCTTATCCATTGTGGACATCCTCGAACAAAGGAGACCCCGATGGATAACAACTTTGAAGCCTATTCGATCCCTGAATTCTGCGTCGCGCACCGCATTTCACGCGCCACTTTCTACAACTTGCTGAAGGTCGGCCAGGGACCGCGCACGATGCATGTGCGCGGGCGCGTCCTCGTCAGCAAGGAAGCCGGCGCCGAATGGCGTAAGGCTCGCGAAGCTGCCTCGACGGAGGCCGCATAAAATGGCCTTCGCACCCACACCGGAAATGGTCGACGCCGTAGCCGAATGGCACGCTCGCCGGCCTGATGATCGCATTCGCCGCGCCCTGCTGCCCTGTTTGCAGGCCAGGTTTGGCGTCACGGCAGTCGAGGGTGTCGAGATCATCCGCGCCGCCGGCAAATCGCGGGAGGCGTCCAATGCGGACGGCTCCTGAAAAGCGAACCGCCGTCCTGGTGATGCAGGACAGCGGCGGCAGTTCTGGAAAACAGGGCAACGTTTCCAAGCCGAAGGATAGGTCATCGAAATGGTTGGCGCAACAAAAATGGGCAGCGGAGAACGTAGATCTACATCACCCGCGCCACGACCGCCCCCTCGAAACTGTCGCCCTATGTCGACGCCACCACCGCCAGCTTCATGCGCAATTGCGCAAAGGCGGTGCCGCATGACCGGGACCGACAACGATGGCGCCGAGGCGGCGGTCTTCGAGATTTTGTCCGGGATATTCGATGCCCCGCAATTTCAACCGGGATTGAAAAAAGGTCGCGGCATGGCTCAGGCCTCGCTCGACCTGATCGAGGCGATGCACAAGATCGCCGAGGCGGTTCAGCCTATCACCGGCCGCGGCATCGGCTACAAGCTGTTCACGGCCGGGCTTATCTCGTCGATGTCGACCAACGACATGCAGAAGGTCTACCGCCTGCTGCGCATCGCCAGAGAACAGGGCGACATTCCGTGGGACTGGATCGTCGACGAGACGCGCGAGCTAGAGCGGGTTTCGACCTGGGACGATCCGGCTCAGTATGCCAGGGCGGTCGCGCGGTCCTATCGTCGCGACTTCTGGAATCAGCAGCCCTATCGCGTCGAGGTTTGGTCTGAGAAAGGGACTGTTCGCGGCGTCCTGAAGCCGGTGCTCGATCACTTCGCGGTCGGCTTCCGAGTCATGCACGGTTTCGCCAGCGCGACCACGGTAAACGACATCGCCCAAGACAATGATGGGCGAGACCTTGTTGTCCTCTACTGCGGCGATTTCGACCCGAGCGGCATGTACATGTCGGAATGCGATCTGCCGCGCCGGATCGAGGAATATGGCGGCCATCACGTCAAGTTCGTCCGTATCGCGCTGACGCCGGCGCAGACGGTCGGCCTTCCCTACTTCCCGGCGTCGGACAAGCGTTCTGACAAACGCTACGAATGGTTCGCCAAAAACCATGGGGCACAATGCTGGGAACTGGACGCGATGGACCCGCGCGATCTGCGCGAGTGCGTAGAGCGGGAGATCAAAGGACTAATTGAGCCGGAAGCCTGGGCGCGCTGTGAAACAGTAAACGCCGCCGAGTTGGAATCCCTTCAGTCGATCCTGTCGGGCTGGAGGGCATCATGACCGATCGCCAAGTCTTGCGGAGCGGCTTCGACAATTTGGTGCTGGCCGACGCCGACGGTGACGATTTCTACCGTCTGGCATTGCAAATCGAGCCGGACATATCCCCGTGGGAGATCAACGACGAGATCGGCGCCGCGGTTGCGCGTTGGCAGAGCGCAGAAGGGCGGGCTGGCAATGGCTGACAAGGGCCGCGCCCGGAAAGGCAAGCGCACAACGATTGCCGGCCAGTTCGCCTGGCAGCTCATCGAGATGAAGGCATCGCCAGCGTTCAGGGCGTTGTCTCTGTCCGGGCACCGCGTCCTGTCCCGGCTGGAGATCGAGGTGGGCCAGCATGGCGGCAACGACAACGGCAAGCTGCCCACGACCTTCGACCAGTTCGAGGAGTACGGCATTCACCGGCACGCCATCGCGCCCGCAGTTCGCGAAGTGGTGGCGCTCGGCTTCGTCGAGATCACGCAAGTAGGTAGGTCTGGCAACGGAGAATGGCGCCGGCCGAACCTGTTCCGCCTCACCTATCGGCCAACCGAGTTGACTGAGCCGACCGACGACTGGCGAAAAATAGAGACAAAGGAGCAGGCCGACCTGCTCGCAGATGCCGCGCGGAAGGCTAGCGAAAAACAAAACACCAGTGGTGGAAAACGCCAGATTTCAGTGCGGAAACCGCACTACAAACCCGATTTTTGTAGTGCGGAAACCACCACTACTACCCATGGTGCGGAAACCGCCACTACCTCTATATCTCGGGGACACAACGGTTCACTGCCCGGCACGCGTCGGCCCATCCAACAGGCCAGCGTGTCTGGGCAGCAGAGCGCCGACGCCGAACCACTTGGAGATATCACCAGCGCGCTGGCAATGAACCTCAAGAGGCGCGGGTGGACTGAAAAACGGCGGGCGCGCACATGAACGCTGCTTCCGCTGCCCAGAAAAAAAAGAGCCGTCGGATTTCTGGAGAAAGAGCCGGCCACGTCCTTCTGACGCTCCTTGCCATCCTCGTCGTGCTCGCCTTCACGCTCGGGGCATGGCCATGACAGGCCGGCGTGGACGTCCGCCGATCGGCACGCCGGAGGAACGCCTACAGCGTCAGCGCCGGCTCGGACAGCAGCGTGGCGCTCGCCGGAAAGAGCGTGAGGCAAGAGGCGGAATCATCCTGCCGCTCGAAGTAGATCACGTGCTGGTCAACCTGATGCTCGAAGCCGGTGCAGTAGATGAGGCTGGAAGCCGCAATCGAAAGCGCCTCGCCCGCGCGATCATCCGAACAGCCATTAACGCGTTATCCAACGCCGTTGCTTCTGGGCGTAAATTCACATTCGACAAGGAGTAGCCAAATGCTCGCAAAAACGCCAAGGGCAACCGAACTGGACTTCGCCGCAGTTTTGAAGATCCCGCCGAAGCCGGCAGCGATCGCCGAAGCCGAAAGGAAATGGCGGGAGGCAGCCGCAGAGCTTGAGGCAGCAAGGGCAAGGCATAGGCAGCTCCACGCCTCATATTTCGGCCAAGTGCCGGGCCAGCCTCCGAAGATCACGGCTGCCGAGGTCGACCAGGCCGGCTCCGAGATCGCGCCTTTCCAAGCGAAGGAAAAGGAAGCTCTGCAGGCGCTCGAGGCGCTGCGCGCGGCCTTCGATGATGAAGTGGCATCGCTCAAGCCGAAGATCGACGCATACCGCAACGCCATCGGAGCAAAGCTCGACGAACTCGAGGATCTGCTTGGGATCGGCGTGTTGTTCTACGCGGCTGCGGTGCAGGCGAACGTCAAGCTTCAGAGCAAGCTCCCTGGCCGATGCCAAGGCATGATTCAGCACGGCGTCGCAATGACGCGGAAAATCTTGAACGGGGCTGAGTGAGCAAAGGAGATTCGAAATGTATTTGACGAGGGATATGAGCAGCCAGGGGAAGATGCAGCGGCCCGCGGCTCCGAAGCCCATCACGCCGGTGAAGCTCACCAGCGTCCGGACGCTACCGAAGCCGGTTCGGGTTGTCCGCCTCTATGATCCAAAGAAGAAGGCAGAGGACCTCCATTGGATCCGAAAGCTGGAGCGCACGGGCTTAACCGAGCACAACAGCAAGGCCGTTGCGCTCATGAAGGCTACCTTTCGGCGCCGTTACGGCGAGCGGGTTTAAGGCTCAAGCCCGCCACGCCACGCATGAACCAGGTAGAGACTTTCATGGCCGACCTCGACCGACAGATTAACGAACAGATCGCTGTACTCCAGACCCGTGGAGCCGATCGCGGCGAGATAGAAACGCGCTATCAGGAGTTGTGCGCGTGGGCCATCCAAGAATGCACTGACGCCGGCAACCAGGTTCGGCTGCCATCGCCAGCCATAGCCGACGGTGCCGAGGACGCAACCCTGAAGCGCCTGTGGTCACGGATTCAAGGCAAGGTGGATGCGGCCCTCGCGCTTGGCCAGATCACTGAAGTCTCTAGCGTGGAGATCGCACGATGCGAGGACGGTGTTCACGTCATTCTCTACGCAGAGACCGATGATCCTGACGTGATCTTTTATGACGGCGAAGACTTCCACCTGCACTTCGATGAAGAGGCGTGGCGCCAAGCCTTGTCTCCAGTAGCGGACTCGATCGGCGCCGTCCTCGTCGTCTTCGACTGCTACGAGCAACGCATCTTCGACATCGAGGGTTCACCGTGGCGCCGAGTGTTCTGACGATACCAGGGGGATTTGACGATTTTCTGCGCGCAAACCCTGCGACCGCTCCCGAACCAAAATTTGCATAAAACCACATTGAAGTTTGGAGTTTAGCAATATGGCTTTTCAAGCCGCCTTGGGAAATGCGCAGCAGACTGATGGCGGTATCTGTTAGCGCTCCCGCGCTTGCTCAGATCGATATCGCCACTCGTGCCGGTGGGGAACTGAGGCGACGCTGCGCCGGGCGCGCGGTCCTTGGACATTCCGGCCGCATCGGCTGCCTGCAACCTAGTAGGGGCGTTCCCGCTAGTGGTTAAATTCTGACGCTTGGTACCAACGCTAAATTTCCGCTACCGACCCTATGCCGTCATTCGGCTACTGCACTCTGCGTCCACAGCCGAAGCGCTGACGGGCCAGTTTTACGATGTAGCCAGCATCCATATCGCCGTTTTCCACGTGCAGCCCAAATGGGTCTCTAAGTTCGCTTCTTAAAGCCAATATTTCAACCAACGCAGCGCGAGCCGATGGCTGCTCTGGATCGTTTGGATCACAGAGTATCGTAACCAATTGGCAGCCCAGTTCATCATCTCGGAAGCCGCTCAGATAGTTGGGCGCGAGATGGATAGCGGCCATACGGCTGTTCGTCCAGCCAACATCGGTTGGCGCATGATGAGTTCGCGTAGAAGAGATCGATAGCGATCAATAAGGCGAAGATAACGGCACAGCGCTTTCAATGCAGTTTCGCCATGCAAATCTCGTTCTGGCCCATAGAGGTAGCTCTCGATCAGGACAGCATCCGACACGCTTCCACACAAACCCACAATGTACAAAGCTGACCCAACGTCGCCCCGACGCTTCAGAAGGATGCTGCGCGCGAACTCAAGCTCTTCTGCCGTGACCCGGCCCTTCACAACACCTTGCGCTCGATTTCGAATATCGTCGATGTCCATAGCAAAGCGTAATAGCACACTAGGCGTGTTAGAATCACAGAGTCCGCTTCCGACCCATTGCGGACTACATAGAGAGCGTCACATAAGCTATTGACTATGCGCACACTCGCTGAACGCCTAATAGGCAAACATGTGAAAGGCGTCGACGCTTCCGAACCTGGACATGGCGTTGGCGTGTTTTTCACGGATGGCTCCGCCTTCACCGTGTACAGCAGCGTTGCTGTTTTGATTTCCTCGCTAGCGAACGCGTCGCGCGTCGAAGCCGTGAATGTCAGCGACCGACAGGTTGAATTGCATTTATCCAGCCACGGCTACATCACGATTTCGACTGACTGGGACAAACACGACATGGTCGAGGCGTATGTCTTCCGGGATGTAGACGGAACCCTGATCGTCGAAAATGGAACTTAGAAACCGACCGCTTTCCACCCAAAGCGGTATTCCCTTTCGGGTACCAAGCGTCAGATTTCACCACTAGGTGCAATGTCGGTTCGCTTGCCGCGCCGCCAGGACAGGCGGGGATTGCAGCTATGACCGGGGGGAGGGACAGACTTTGAACGGGGTTCTGCCCCGGACCGGCGCCCCCATCATTCGCGGATTTTTTTTCCTGTTTGATTAAATTTCGGGCCAAAAATCAAAAAATGACCGAAAAACCTAGGTCGCGACCGTTTATTTCGTGGTCGGCATTTGGGTCGTTGCAACTTAATGGTGCGAGAAAAGGGGTTTTTTCACTCCGTACATGGAAAAATCAAAAACCGGCAAATTTGCAGCTTTATCGGACGGCGGCTCGGTTGTTTCCTTCTCCGAGCTCACGGCCTGATGCCGGTGCTCGCCCTCATCGGCTCATGCGCCGTCGTGCTGGCGCTGGCGTGGCCGTTCTAGGTCGGCTCGTCGATCAGGGGTTTTGTCCGTGGCGGACTGATTAGCAAACTCTGTTCGGCCCCCGCGAATGGCCGGGCGGCTTTGAATACTTGCGCAATCGCTAAAATAGGTGAAAACTTTCGCTTGGAACCCGTTGGGGAAACGGGAAGCCGGTTGGAGCGATGTTTTTTCCGCAGTTTCTGGTGGGAATGCTGACGACGTCGGGCATCGTCGGGACTTGGGCCTATGCGGCCACAGGATCAATCTGGAAAGCTGCTGCCTGGGGCATCATCGTTGCGGTTTTGTTGCAGGTCGGGTACTTCGCGCTTGTGTTCAGGCTTGTCTATCGGCGGCGAGACACCAAGCAGGGGGTGGAAGAGACTACTTCGGACGTCACCAAACAGCCAGTCGTTCCGAGACAGCCACTGCACAGAGACGGTCGCAAAAAAGGGCTGACTTAGGTTGATTGATCCTGCCCATAAACCCGCCGCCACGGGCGCCAAGATCGAGGAGATCACGCCGAAGGTGAAGCGCTAGAGCACGACTACTGGCACGGATGCTGCAGACGGTATTCTAGGAGCAGGCTCATAACCTCATCCGTTTTGTCTTGGCGGTGCTTCTCGGCCAGTTCGGCTTTGTCGAAGGACTTCATGGAAGGCAGCGACCGCATGAGATCGGAATCAGCATCTGCTAGCTACCCCTTTTGAATCGTACGTCACGCAGCACGTTGTGCACCACCAGCCATGACACGGCGGTAAAAGCCCCGAAGAATGCTCCCCCGACCAAGTCGCCCTGATAAAGCTGAAAAATCGCTACGAGTGGATTTGCGATCGAAGCGAATGCGATCACGACATACCACCAGAGCAAGAGCAATCTGCTAACCATGTCAGAATTGATGGCGACAGAACCGACAGATACGCGCGTCGGCCTTCACCATCTCTGCACAGTCGGGGCATTGCTAAACGAAGGGTCTTTCACAATCCTGGTCGCTTAGGAAAGCTGGGTAAGTCCGGTTGCTATGTCCATTTGCCCCTCGCCACCTTTCAATAATTTTCGATACTGCCGTCCTGGTAGACAACCCGTCGCACGGTTACGTCCGTCTTTGCTGTGCCAGCTGATACGGGGCCGATAAGTTTGCTGAATTCGTCGTCGTTGATGAATTCGTTGTCGTCCCAAAAAAAGAAGCTGGGACTGACGTCGCTCCCACCGGGTCTGATGTTGAGGTCTAGCTTTCCTTCGGTCGTGAGGATCATGTCACCAAACGCGTCCTTTATTGTGATCACAAGCGCGACCGCCTTCACTCTTTTCGTAGAGGCATTTGCAAAGGACAAGTGAAGCTCGATCCTCGGGTTATAGATGTTGCGCCGCAAATCCTTTTGTTGAATATCGAAGCGAGAAATGGCCACTCTCACTGGAGATTCGACATCATCTTCGCTTGGCGCTGAAATCGGTTGGATAGCATCGTAGCAGGCCAGCCTGTCCACCCCGTTGGTCAGTTGTCGGCAGTTCTCGATGTTTTGAATAGATTGAGCATTTGACGCACCGGCGACAATCGCCAGTGGAATCAACGCGAACTTCACCCTACCCATGGCTTTTTGCTCCCCCGCCATTTCGCCAATACTTGCGCGAACATGGACGCGGCGCAAGCGGACACCCCGATGGGAGGGCGATTGACGGCAAATGCTACCGGATAATTGCATACCAAGCCCGCTCCCATCGCGGGCCAAAGGTGCGCCACTCCTCGTCGGTCATCTGTCGGCCACCTGAAATCTGAGCGGCCTCTCGCGCACTCTTCGCATCAAGCACATACGTTGACGACAGAATGGCTTTCACCGCAGGCTCGTCATCCGGATGGGTTCGCAGATAATCGATTGCTCTGCGAACCCGCGCTTTGTGCTTTAACTGTCGGAACATTAGTTCGGAGCCTTGTTGGTCAGAAGAGCCACTAGCACCTTTTGCATCGCTAGGTGCTGCGGGCTTTTGACGTCCACCTCCCAGGCAGAATATCGGCTGTGCCAA
Source organism: Mesorhizobium sp. f-mel (assembly GCF_053850215.1). Classification (NCBI taxonomy): domain Bacteria; kingdom Pseudomonadati; phylum Pseudomonadota; class Alphaproteobacteria; order Hyphomicrobiales; family Phyllobacteriaceae; genus Mesorhizobium; species Mesorhizobium sp. f-mel. The sequence continues at coordinate 75,958 of NZ_JBSPTO010000025.1, read as the reverse complement.
TCGAAATGCTCAGCCCTGAGGGCTCGCCGAAATGCTTTGGGTTCGATGCCTACCGCTTCGGCCATATCTGTAGCGGTTGTGGCCTTTCGTTTCATCTTTTCGCCTTCCGCCAGCCGGCAGCTCGCGCCTCAGCCTCCGAGCAGAACCGGCGCTCGCCCTTCGCCTCGGCAATCTTCGTATCGGCATAGAACTTCTGTCCAGGCATGTGGTAGATGCGCTCGCCGTCGGCTGCGATGTTGCCCTTGATGTTGCAGCCATCAAGAAGGCCGAAGCCGGTCGATTGCTCGCTGACGGTCTCGACCTTGTCGGCGTTCGCATCCCGCCAGTCCCATGGCTGATCGAAGCGGCCCTGCCAAACTCCGCGATGAGCGGCCTTGGCTGAGACTTGCTCGGCAGCGAATGCCCCGTTCGAATAGCGCGGCCAGTCTAATGCGAGGCCCTGCTCGACAAGCCAGCGTTGGACGCTGCGACCGTCTGCACGATCGCAATTCCCTACAAGCCGGCCGTACCGATCCCTGTCAACAAAACTGCAATTCAGCGGTCGCGAAGCTGCCAGGAACTTGTCCAAGGCTTGGGCAGCGCGGCGCCCGCATGGATATTCGAAGCCCTTTGCATCACTGCAATATTGTCGGCTCTCCGGCGCATCTATGCCGTTGAACCGGATGCGCTCCCCATGGATCTCGATCGTGTCGCCGTCGATGACAGAGGCGACCCCGGCGATCGGCGCCGGGGTCTTTCTGGTTAAGTTCTGCAGGTTGATCTCAGGCAGTGAACCGCTGTGATGCATGAGCTGCGTCATCAGAGCCGAAGCCGCGGCCACCATCACGAAAACAAGCCGCATAGGCACTCCAGCCAACCGGCGTGCGCGATACCACTTAGGTCCAGGGCGCTTTCGCCACTGGTCGGCCCGATTGTCGTAACGAGACCGCTCCACCATCCGCCGACGAATTCAGATTGGTGTCGGATTGATGCCGACGGCCTTCAATTTTGCGCCGAGCTTTGCCCTGGTCGCACAGGAGGCTTTGTTGCCGGCGATGCACTGATTGTTCGCAGATGACCAATCGAGGAGAGCCGTGTTGATCCAACTGCCAGGCGCCCGCATCTGCCCAAAGCCGCCCGCAGGAGCCGCCGGATTAGCCTGCGCTGCGGCCGCCACGGTTCCCTGGCCGTGCGGCGCACGTTTCCACCCGCTGATGATCAGGCAGTTCTTCATGAACTGATCTTGGGCGATAGCGTTGTCGAGAGCGTTGCCAATTCCTGCTCCCGCCACAAATGCAGGAGATCCGATGGCAATATAACCCCGATTCACCGACCGTTTCTGCAATTCACATTGAGCATGGGCTACATCGAAACTCGGGCCGTAGCCGATCTGCATGTAGTCAGCTTGATTGCTTGTCTGGCAGCCGCATAGCGCAGCAACGGCACCCAGCGCCGTCAATACTTTGATTTTCATCCCCAAGCCCTCCCAAGGCCAAGGGATAGCATCTCTCAAAGCGTCTATTTCCGCAAGAGCAGGCAACTATCTGGGTAAATTCAGGGCTTTCGATCGCGGAATCTTAATTTTTCCAGCCGGGTGTTGATGTTGATCCCGGCCCGCTTCAGACTTGGGTTCTGGTTCTATGCACGGCCTTGGTGCCGTTTGGACTGACCGGCGTAGTCACTTACGCTCTTTCGGTGGCGGCGATCATCATCACTTGCCTGGTGCTTATTCAAGGCTATCGCGATACCGCTGCAATCCACGCCAAGCTCGATGAAATTGTCGTTGCGTTGCACGAAACGCGCAACGACGTAGTAGGGCTGGAGCACGCGGAACCAGAGAAGATCAAGGAACATCTGGATAAGCTCGAAAAGGAAGCAGTAAAGACGACAGCGGCGCTAACCAAACCGCGCAAGGCAGCCACGGGTAAGCAAAAGCAGAGTCGTCGGATCGTCGAGGCTGACGATCTGTAAAAATGATGGGATCACAGAAACCGCTCGCCATCGTGGCGGTGCTCGAAGCAGAACCAATGCGATGGCTGCCGCGGCTTGGCAAAGCCCCATCCGGCATTTTTGCCGCAGCCCGGATGCTCGCACCTGTGGTGCTGAATCCCGGGGCGCGTAACAGGCTCCATTGCACCGGGAAGCCGGATCAGTTCGTCGCTCATCGGAATTCTCGCTTCAGATTGGTGGAAAGATTCCACAAGCCGTCTTGACGATCAAGGAAAATGTTCCTTTTTCGTTCTCATGGCGCACGAACCAATCGACACCCTGGGCAAGGCGACCCGGCACAACATGCTGGTCAAAGCCGAATGCAGTTGCGGCAACGTTCGCTATTGCCGGTCGGCCGACCTGATGATGGTCTATGGCGGCGGTGTCGACCCGCTGAAGCTCAAGTTCGACTGCAACCGCTGCAAGCCGACGATCAAGATCACGCTGCTCGAGGTGCATCCCGAGCACCTGCCGAAGCGGCTGATGATCCACAAGCCGATGAAGATCGACGGGAAGATCCATTGGACCACCGAGCGCTTTCGGGGATGAGCGAACGTCTGAAGGTTCGGTTCGCCTATCAACGGGGCTGGCAAGTCGTCGACGGCAGCACGGTGCTGCAGACATTCGAGGAACGGGACGACGCCTTTAGGTTTGTGCACGGGAAAGGCGCCCGCGTCTGGCTCGCGTGGTCACGAACGGTGATCGGCGGACAGACGGCGCCCTTCGACTTCACTGCGAGCTTTCAACAGGATGCCGTCGGACGGATCTTTAAGGCGGTACACGGCCCAGGCGCCGGCACCTGGTTCTGGACGTGCTTTGAAGGTGGCGCGCGTGACACCGTCGTCACCAAGGATGAGGCGGTGGTCGGCGTCGAGCGCGCCTACACTCGCCGCATCGTTGGGGCGGACGTGCGCTAAATCCAGCCCATCCGCGCCCCCGCCCGAGGCCCCGATCAGCGCTTCTTCCGAAGGCCACAGCGAGGCGGCAAGCGTTGGCAGCTGCTACGCTTTTTTGGGCGTCAGAAAGCCGAAGGCGAAGTTGGATGCTTCCCCGCGGATTCTCACTACGCTGCTAGCCGCCGCTCGAATTTCGTTGGCAGTCACCTCGAAGTAATGGTGCGTTGCATTTTGCCGGTTAAACCAGATCTTCTGCCAAGTCTTCTTTTCCACGAAGTATGCGTTCCAGGGGCCGTGAACGACACGGTTACGAAACGTGTTGAGTTCGCGCATCTCCTCGACGAGGCGACCGCGCTCCGCAAGATGGTTCGGTTGGGTGGTGTGACGGTCGACGAGCTCACCATACAAAGAGATCTTGCCGTTAAAGTTGTGCGCTTTCCGCAGCATCACATGGTCAGCGCCAAGCGCGGACAGCCAATGATCCATATGGAATTCCAGAAAGCCAAACTGCATTATCAAGCGTCCTATCGGCTCGTAAAACTCGCTCTCGTAGCGCTCGATCATCTCCATTAGGGATTTTGGAGTTTCCATACCAGGTAGCCGGATCATCAGGGCGCCGATCAAGGCGATGTAAAGCGGACGTAGATCACGCTTTGGCTGGCAGTTTGGCCTCCGCCGACAATTTCAACCCCAACCGCTTTTTGAGGAGCTGAAGTAGATTTTTCAATACCAAATCGGCCTCCGCAAAATCCCTATCCGCGCGGGATATGAGATCGGTCGCCAATCTGTTCGTCTCATAAAACTTCACAGCCTCGGGGCTTCCGGCTTTCATCGCGAACTCGCCCTTCCCGGTGGAAAAGTCGATGCGGTGGGGAGTCAACTGACTAAACGCGGCTCTCATAGCGCTAAAGGCGCTCCACGCAGGCAGAATGCTGTTATGGATTTGCGGAATTTTGGCAACGCTATTGAAGGTGTCGTCATCGCCGAGAGATAGCAGCATTCCCATTGTCGCAGCGTCAATGCTTATCGGATCGGGAATGTTCACAAGCGGCAATAGGAAGGTCGCCGGCGGTCCGTCGTGGTTATCCGCGGCGGCATGATCTTTGCACTCGTCGACATGCATCTTAAGGTCCCCAAGATTATTGACGATCGCAATTATCTTGAAGACCAGCGTGTAGGCCAACGCTCGCCTTTCTTGGGCCGATGTTTCCGCACGTTCCGCCTTCGCGGCAGTCAAGGCGCTTAGTTGTAGGAGATACGAAATAACGCCGCCGACCAATGATCCCACGACAGCGCCCGCTATTGCCGCCCAAAACTCCGACATTTCTTCCCCCTGTTTGCGTTGCTTCGCGCAGCTTTATGGATGCACAAGTATCTCCCCCGCAAGGGCGCGCTGACGATTTCACAGAGTGGGCGCCAGCCGCTCGACCACTTGACGCGCCCGAGCCGGTAGGGGTCTACGACGACTTCGCCTTCGTCATAGTAGCCTTCGCCCTCCCGCACGAGTAGAACATAATCCGCGGGCGCGGCCGTCAAGCAACACGCCTTCACCTGTCTTCTGCCAGTGTTCGGCGAACGTCCGAGCGGTTGCGGCGACGGTGCTCCATGAGAACCCGTAGGAGCCGGAGCGGCGCTCTCTTGCGCTGGTGCCGCGATACAGGCGCAGCGGTGCACCGCGATACGCATCTTGCCTGCTTCGGCGACGGCGACGATGTCGAGGCCTCTCTCGGCTGGACCACGGCCATTGATCAGCGCGTCACGATGTTGACCAACGATCAGGCGTGGATCGAGGACGGGGAGGAAGGCATAGACGATCTTCCACATGACGGCGACGAGCGCGAAGCCGATCCGGCCGATTACGACGTCCCCGGCTTTATCGAGGGCGGACAGGGGCTCTAAGCATCCGTCTGGACAAAATTTTTCGCACACGGCCCGGCTGCTTAAGGTGGCCGAGCCTTTTTGCGAAGTATCGCCCTCCCCAAGAAAAGAGCTTGCTTGACCCTTCAGGTTGCTAAACAAGTCTTACCCTTTGGAGCGAAATTTCCAAAAAAGGAGGAGCTATGCAGAGGGATGGAATCGAATTCGGCGATCCTTCAGCCGCTGTGGTGGCCTACATCCATCAACTTGAGGGCAAGGTCGGTGATCTCGAAACCAAGGTCGACAATCTCAAGAATGAGATCAGCCACCTGAGAACGGGTAACGCATTGTGGCTGATCGCGGCAGGGGTGGCGGTGCTATGCGTCAGCTATTGGGGCGTCCACTCGGGATGGACGTGGGTCCCGCTGGCCGCCGTTCTCCTTGTCGCGGGCATCCTGCGTTATCGCGAGGAACAGGCTACCGAACAGCGCAGGTTTGACGCCATCATGAAGGGGGATGGCTGAACTTTCCGTCGATCTGCTTCGGCTTCCGGGCCTCTTCACTTTTTCAGCGAGATCAGCAGATACTCTTCGATCATATCCCGCTCAGCTGCGCCGTAGGCGAATTGCTTCGCCTTCAACAGCGTGTCCCCGTTTACGGCGCGAACGAGCTCCCTGTCGGAACGCCTGTTGATGGCGGCTGCGACGCTCGGTGTGTCGGTCGCTAGGAATAGGTGTCTTGGAGACAGCGGCAGGGTCACAAGACATTCCGCCTCATAAAGATTTCCGGTCATGCTGAGCGGATCGTCACCAATCATCAGAGGCATCCTCGAACCGCTTACCTCCCGAACCGTCCACCTCATCGACAGGAAGCGCTCGATTGTCCGGCGCAGGGAGAAGAATCTCGACATAGCGACGATGCCTCCGTTGACGAGAGGGCCAGAAGGGTCACCTCGCACCCAATCCAGACGCGAAGAATCGCTTTCGGATAGCATTCGCTCCATTACGATAGTTGCTTTTGAATTCGCTTCCGCGATGACGTGTGGAACGCGCGCCGCCGACGCATTCAAGTACCGGGCCCAGTGACGCCTTTCTTGGGCACCGAGTGATCTAACACCTTTATCAATTAGCTTGGCCAAGAGCGGGGCAGCCCGGTTGTCGATGTCCCCCAAGATGAGTTCCTCGATCGCATTTTCCTTCGTCTCGGCTACGCCCTTGATGGCATACAGGCCGGCGGAGTAGGCCGTGGCGGCGGGAGCCACACGCTTGCTTACCACCTGGCCGGTTGCGGGGATGCGGCCCCACCTTAGGAGCCGGCCATCGGTATCGATCCATCGCTTCAAATGAAACTGCGCAAGGAAATGGTGGTCCACCGTTTTCTCTCGCTTCCTTTTGACGGCCTCAGGCTTTCCCTTGGCGGGCGGCCGATTCGAGCCCTATATTGGCCAAAAATTGGACAGAACGGTGAGGGGAAAGCTAAGTAATTGAAAAGTCTGGTACGCCCAAGGGGAATCGAACCCCTGTTACCGCCGTGAAAGGGCGGTGTCCTGACCGCTAGACGATGGGCGCGCTCAGATGTGAGCGCTTATAGTTGCGTTGCACCGAACCGGCAACCCGTCTGCCGCCGCCTGCGACAACTTTTTTCATTGGCCGCAAAACCGCGCATTTTCGGCGATTTAGCCCGGTTCGACCGTGCCGTCGTGAGGCGGCACATTGCGAACGTTGCGTAATGAGAGAGAGAGAGCCAGCCGTTACCGCCGCCGGCGGCAGCGCCAGTTCCAGTCGCGCTCGGGACCGACGTCGATGTGAACAGATTCGGTATGGCAGTAGGTGCCGACGCCGCCGCGCCCGGGCATGCTGCGGATGTAGCTTGCCAGTTGCGCTTTCGCGACGCCTGGAACCTGGATGTCGGCAGCGGCGCAATACATGTGCAGCGAATTCTTGGCGCCGTTGGCGCGGCGGTTGCGGGCCGGGTCACGATAGCCGGAGGTGACGATCATCTTCTTGCCGTAGTGGCCCTCAATCGTCTTCAGCACGCGGACCAGCGAAGGTTTCAGGCAGGCAACGTCGACATTCTCGGTCTGCTTCAAAAGACCGTTGGGCGCCAGCCGGGCAAGCCCGGCAGCGGATGCTACCTGATAGGCGCCGCCTTCATCCTCGTTCAGATCGACGTCGCTGTCGTCGTCGAGGCCGGATTTGCGCTTGATCTCGAAGAGTGCGGTTTTGCGTACGCCAGGCAGCGCGTCGTCGGTGAAATGGCTGGTATCGCCGATCGAAGCCAGTTGCACCGGCTTTTCAGCCGATTTGGCCGAGGCCAACGTGATGGTCGGCTTTGCGGCCGCCTTGGGCTGCGCCGCCGTCGATTGCTCGCCCGACCTGTTGCTGGTCTGCGGGGCAGGCGCCGCCGAGGCCGGCGTGGCGCTGAACAAAGAGGCGAGAAACCCCTTCTTCTTCGGCGCATAAGCTTGCGGCTGCGGCTCCCCGGCGGTCACATAAACCGGGTTGTTCATCGCCGGCGCGGCGGCCTCGGCCTTGGACTTCGGCGCGGTCGTGCCTGCATCGGCGGTTTCAGTCTTCTGCGTAGCAGAGCCGGCCTGTTCAACCGTCTTCGCGGACTGTTGCTGGGGCTGCGGCGTCTGGCCCGCAGCAGCCTCTGCGCCCGCTGGAGCCGTGACGGGGAAGCCGGCATCGGACTTGGCGCCTCCCTGAGGGGCTCCCCCCTGGGTTCCCGGCTTGGCCATTGGCACATAGCCGACCTGCTCGGGAAGGCTTGCGTCGCCCCTGGCGATCATCGTCATTTGTGAAGTCGTCATCTGCGATGACGAATCAACGGCGACCTGTTGGGTACCAGAGGCCGTGCTGATATTCGTAGCAGAGGCGTTATAACCGGGCATGCCGACTGATAGAGACGGGTCGCCGGCCGAGGTGCAGGACGCCAGGAGCACGGAGAAAAGCGCGGCCGCAATGGCGCGGCTTTCTCCCTTCGCGAGGCGCGATCCTGCTGATTTCAAAACAAAATTCCCCCTCGATGTCCGGCCGGTACGTCATTGGCGGCGTCGAAACGTCTCGCCGAAATAAATCCTTGTCCCCGAACGGAAACGAGACCTGTGTCAAATCCGCAAGCCCCAGAGTAATTCGACGGCTAAAGAGGAATCGAGACTGCTTGAGGGTTGACGACACCATTTCGCCCTCTTTTACCGGCGCGTCAACTCACCACACATTACAGAAGGTTACACACGCACCTTGACATAGGTGCCTGGCGCGTCGCCCAGGGTTTTCATGTGCTTGCCGGGTTTGCGGGCCGGCACGCGGGTGTTGTCCTTCGCCTCTACCCAGCGTTGCCAGTGCGGCCACCAGGAGCCGGGATGGTTTATGGCCTCGGCGATCCACTGGTCGAAGTCGCCCGCCGGCTTGCCGCCGGTCCAGTAGTGATATTTCTGCGCTGCCGGCGGATTGACGACACCGGCGATGTGGCCGGAGCCGGCCATGACGTAGTCGACTTCGCCGCCGAAATACTTCGAACCGAGGAACACCGAAAGCGCCGGCGCGATGTGATCTTCCTTCGCGGCAAGGTTGTAGACCGGGATGGTGACGTCCTTCAGCGAAACCACGCGGCCCGCCAGCTCCATCTTGCCTTGCGAAAGTCTGTTCTCGAGATAGCAGTTGCGCAGGTAGAAGGAATGGTTGGCCGCGCCCATGCGGGTCGAATCGGCGTTCCAGTAGAGCAGATCGAAGGGCAGGGGATCCTTGCCGCGCATGTAGTTGTTGACGACATAGGGCCAGATCAGGTCGCCCGAGCGCAGCATGTTGAAGGCGGTCGCCATCTTGGTGCCGTCGAGATAGCCTTTCTCGTTCATCGCCTTTTCGACGGCCGCAACCTGCTCCTCGTCGACGAACACTTTCAGGTCGCCGGCATAGGTGAAATCGACCTGCGTGGTGAAGAAGGTGGCCGATTTGATGCGGTGGTCGCCTTCCTGCGCCATCAGCGCCAGGGCCGCCGCCAGAAGCGTGCCGCCGACGCAATAGCCGACGGCATTGACGTCCTTTTCACCGGTGGCCTTTTCGATCGTGTCCAGGCCGTATTGCAGTCCCTCTCGGATATAGGCCTCCCAGCTCTTGGTACCGTGCCGCTCGTCCGGGTTGATCCAGGAGATGACGAAGACGGTGTGGCCCTGCTCTACCGCCCAGCGGATGAAGGACTTTTGCGGGTTGAGATCGAGAATGTAGAATTTGTTGATCCATGGCGGGCAGATCAGTAGCGGCCGCTTGAGTACGGTCTCGGTCGCCGGATCGTATTGCAAGATCTCGGCGACATCGCTGCGGCCCACCACCTTGCCGGGCGTCGTGGCGAGGTTCTTGCCGATCTCGAAGGGCGAATAATCGGCCTGCCGGAGTTTCAGGTCGCCCTTGCCGGCGGCGATGTCCTCGGCCAGCATCTTCATGCCGCGCACCAGGTTTTCGCCATTCGAAGCGACGGTCTCGCGAAACAGCTCCGGGTTGGTCAGGATGAAATTCGACGGCGAGATGGCGTTGGACACCTGCTTGACGTAGAAGCTTGCCTTGTGGCGGGTGTGCTCGTCCAGGCCATCGGCGTGCTCGACCAGTTCGGCCGCCCAGCGCGAGGTGACGAGATAGGCCTGCTTGAGGAAATCGAAGAAGGCGTTGCGGCCCCATTCCGGGTCCTGGAAACGCTTGTCGCCGGGCTCGGGCTTGACCGCGTCTTCGGCATCTTCGCTGCCGGCGCTGAGACGCTGGATGGAGTTGGCCCAGACGGTCATGTAGCCGGAGAACAGGCGCGTCTGCGCCTCCAGGGCACGCTGCGGGTCGGAAAGCCAGTATTCGCTGAGCTTGGAGAAGGTTTTCACCATGTCGACGACCGGCTCGGCGACATGATCGCGCACGTCGCCTTTTTCGCGCGGCTCGGCCCATGCGGAAGCCGCCTTGCCGGCCTGCTCGATCATGCGCGCCATGTTCAAGGCGAAGCGCTCCGGGTCCTTCACCAGATATTGCTCGACGGTCGAAGCCTGGTCATCTTCCGCTTTGCCCGAATCGGGTGTTTTGGACATGGTTCGCGGGGTTCCTCCCGAAGCGTTTTCTTGACATATTATCATGGGACATCGGACAGGGTCCAACGCGCTCTACCTCGGCTGCCAAGGAAACAATATGACGATTAATATTGGCGAAACTGTTTTTTCTGGCACTGGTCGTTTATGCCGCATGGGCGCGGCGGTCGTTTTGCTGGCGATCGCCGGCTGTTCGAGTACCAACATCGAGGGCGCCACGCCTGTCGCGGCTACCGACGGGCCGAAGAACACCGGCACCTATCCGAACCTGAATATCCCGCCGCAGGTGGCGGCGAAGCAATTCACCGAGGCGGAAAAGAACGCCAAGCTCGCCCAGTTGAAGGCCGACGAGCAGGCGCAGGCCTCAAAGGGCGGAGCGGTCAAGGCCGCGAACCCGGCGGCGCTGAACACACTGGCAAGGAAGCACGGCGCCGACGCGCTGAAGCAGATCGAAGCCAAATGCGATCCTGCCCTCGACCCTACCTGCAAATAAGGTTATATCGCGCGACCGACAACCACCTTCGCCAAAAACCACTTTGACCGTCTGGAATTGACATGGAAGAATTTCACAAGGTCCGCCGGCTTCCGCCCTATGTCTTCGAGCAGGTCAACCGGCTGAAGGCCAGTGCCCGCTCGCGCGGCGCCGACATCATCGACCTTGGCATGGGCAATCCGGATCTGCCGACGCCCAAGGCCATCGTCGACAAATTGTGCGAAGTCGTGCGCGATCCGCGCACGCATCGCTATTCGTCGTCGCGCGGCATTCCGGGCCTTCGCCGCGCCCAGGCCAATTACTATGGCCGCCGTTTTGGGGTGAAACTCGACCCGGACACGCAAGTGGTGGCGACGCTGGGGTCGAAGGAAGGTTTTGCCAATATGGCGCAGGCGATCACCGCCCCCGGCGACGTGATCCTGTGCCCTAACCCGACCTATCCGATCCACGCTTTCGGCTTCATCATGTCGGGCGGCGTGATCCGCTCGTTGCAGGTGGAACCGGACGACGGCTTCATCCCCGCGCTGGAGCGCGGCATCCGCCATTCGATCCCGAAGCCGCTGGCGTTGATCCTCAATTACCCGTCGAACCCGACGGCGCAGGTCGCCTCGCTCGATTTCTACAAGGAGGTGGTGGCGTTCGCCAAGAAGAACGACATCATCATCCTGTCGGACCTTGCCTATTCGGAAATCTATTTCGACGGCAATCCGCCGCCCTCGGTGCTGCAGGTGCCGGGCGCGATCGACGTGGCGGTCGAGTTCACCTCGATGTCGAAGACCTTTTCCATGCCCGGCTGGCGCATGGGTTTTGCCGTCGGCAACGAGCGGCTGATCTCGGCGCTGACCAGGGTCAAGTCCTATCTCGACTACGGTGCCTTCACGCCGATCCAGGTGGCGGCTGCGCACGCGCTCAACGGCGACGGCGCCGATATCGCCGAAGTTCGCGACATCTATCATAAGCGTCGCGACGTCATGGTCGACGCCTTCAGCCGCGCCGGCTGGATTGTCCCGGCGCCGGCGGCGTCGATGTTCGCCTGGGCGCCGATCCCGGAGCCGTTCAAGCATCTCGGTTCGCTCGAATTTTCCAAGCTTCTGATCGAGCACGCTGACGTGGCGGTGGCGCCGGGTGTCGGCTTCGGCGAGCATGGCGACGACCATGTGCGCATCGCGCTGGTCGAGAACGAGCACCGGATCCGGCAGGCGGCTCGCAACATCAAGCGCTTCCTGGCGTCCAGCGCCAAACAGCCCAACAATGTGGTGCCGCTGGCCGCACATCGTTGAGCGCCTGACACTACACCGACCAAATTCTTGGGGGGCGTCGCCGGACATGGCTGAAGCGTTGCGTGTTGGAATTGCCGGTCTCGGCACCGTCGGCGCGTCGGTGGCGCGCGTGCTGCACGACAAGGCGGCGGAACTGACGCGGCAATGCGGCCGCGAGGTCGTCGTGTCAGCCGTCTCGGCCCGTGATCGCAAACGCGACCGCGGCGTCGATCTCGGCGCGGCCAAGTGGTTCGACGATCCGGTAGGAATGGCGCAGACCGCCGATATCGACGTGTTCGTCGAGCTGATCGGCGGCGACGAGGGACCGTCGCGAACATCCGTGAAAGCAGCGCTTGAAACCGGCCGCCACGTCGTCACCGCCAACAAGGCGCTGCTCGCCAAGCATGGCGTGGCGCTGGCCGAGATCGCCGAGAAGAAGGGCGTGCTGCTCAATTACGAGGCGGCGGTGGCGGGCGGCATTCCGGTCATCAAGACGATGCGCGAGGCGATGGCCGGCAATTCGGTGACCCGTGTCTTCGGCATCCTCAACGGCACCTGCAACTATATCCTGACCCGCATGGAAGCCGAGGGCCTGTCGTTCGACGCCTGCCTGAAGGACGCGCAGCGGCTGGGCTATGCCGAGGCCGACCCGACTTTCGATATCGAAGGCCACGACACCGCACACAAGCTGTCGATCCTGACCAGCCTTGCCTTCGGCACGAGGATTGCCGCCAACGACATCTACATGGAAGGGATTTCCAACATCAGCCAGGCCGACATCCGCGCGGCCGGCGATCTCGGCTACCGGATAAAGTTGCTCGGCGTCGCCCAACGCACGGAAAGCGGGATCGAACAGCGCGTGCACCCGACCATGGTGCCGACGGCCTCGGTCATCGCGCAGGTGCACGGCGTCACAAATGCGGTGGCCATCGAAACCGATATTCTTGGCGAGCTTTTGCTCTCCGGTCCCGGTGCCGGCGGTAACGCCACCGCATCGGCAGTGGTCGGCGACATTGCCGACATCGCCAAGAGCCGGCCCGGTTTCCAGCACGGTCCGGTCTTCGGCCTGCCGGCGAAGGAATTGCGACCTTACAAGAAGGCGCAGATGCGCAGCCATGCCGGCGGCTATTTCATCCGGCTGACCGTGCATGACCGCATTGGCGTCTTTGCCGCCATCGCCAAGCGCATGGCCGACAACGACATTTCGCTGGAATCGATCGTGCAGCACGCCGCCGGGCCGGATACCGCCCTGCAGAAGACGGTGATCCTCGTCACCCACGAGACGACAGAAGCGGCGGTCCGCAAGGCCGTCGACGGCATCACCAAGGACGACCATCTGACCGACAAGCCGCAGGTCATCCGCATCGAGCGGGCGGAATAGGAATTCTTTTTCTCAAATCGATTGATATCGCTGCGCTTTCAAGAAAGACCCGCCCAGGGTCTTGCTGTTGTCATGGAGCTTTGACACAACCGGCGCGCCTCTAACGCATCGGCCCGGAAATCGGAATCGATTTTCGGGAAAGCACGATGCGTAGATTCAAAGACTTAGAGCGTCCTTTGCGTGTCCAATGGACGCGGCGCTCTAACGGGAGGCAATGTGCCAACGAGGATTGTCCACCGATGAACATTGCCCAGAACATCGTCGCCGGCCTTGACCGGATACTCACCATGGAACTGGTGCGTGTCACCGAACGCGCCGCGGTTGCGGCGGCCAGGTTGCGCGGACGCGGCGACGAAAAGGCCGCCGACCAGGTCGCAGTCGACGCCATGCGCGAGGAGCTCAACCGCCTCGCCATCAACGGTACGGTGGTGATCGGCGAGGGCGAACGCGACGAGGCGCCGATGCTCTATATCGGCGAAGAGGTCGGTTCCGGCAAAGGCCCGGCGGTCGATATCGCGCTCGATCCGCTCGAAGGCACGACGATCTGCGCCAAGAACCTGCCCAATGCGCTGGCCGTCATCGCCATTGCGGAAAAGGGCAGCCTGCTGTTCGCGCCCGACGTTTATATGGACAAGATCGCCGTCGGCCCGGGCTATGCGGATGGCGTCATCGACATCGATGCCTCGCCGGCCGAAAACATCGCCAGCCTGGCCAGGGCCAAAGGCGTGCCGGTGCCGGAGATCACCGCCTGCATCCTCGACCGGCCGCGCCATGGCAGCCTGATCGAGGCCGTGCGCGCCACGGGCGCTGCGATCCGGCTGATCGGCGATGGTGACGTCGCCGGCGTCATCCACACCACCGATCCGGAGGAAACCGGCATCGACATCTATCTCGGCACCGGCGGCGCCCCGGAGGGTGTGCTGGCGGCGGCAGCGTTGCGCTGCACCGGCGGCCAGATCCAGGGAAGGCTGATCCTCGACACGCCGCAAAAGCTGGCGCGCGCGGCGAAGATGGGCATCTCGGACCCGAAGCGGGTTTACCGCACACAAGACATGGCGCGCGGCGACGTGCTGTTCGCCGCAACCGGCGTGACCGACGGCAACATGCTGGCCGGGGTCAAGTTCGGGCGCAATTCCATCACCACGCATACGATCGTGCTGCGCTCGTCGTCGCGCACCGTTCGCGAGATCAAGGCAAGGCACCAGGATCTGGAAAAGTTTTGATTCCCGACTCGGCTAGCCGTCGCATATTGTGAGAAATGACAATCCGCAGACGGCGCGTCGCATGACGGGCGAAAACCGTATCTTCCTCGATGTCAGGCAGTCGGCATCAGGTGTTTCCTGGGAACACCGGCTGACCGAGCGGCAGGACATGACTGCGCTTGCGATAGCGCAAGGCTTTGGCGTGCCGGACATCGTCGCGCGCGTCCTTGCCGGGCGCGGCGTGACCGCCGAGCAGACCGAGCGGTTCCTTGATCCGACCATCCGCGATCTTTTGCCGGACCCGGCTTCGCTGACCGACATGGACAAGGCCGCCGCCCGCATCGCTGATGCGATCGTGACCGGGGAAAGAGTGGCGATCTTCGGCGACTACGACGTCGACGGCGCGGCCTCATCGGCGCTGCTCAAGCGGTTTCTCACGCATTTCTCCGTGCCAGCGGAGATCTATATACCGGACCGCATCTTCGAGGGGTACGGACCCAATCCGGAAGCGATGCGCGAACTCGTCTCGCGCGGCGCGACGCTGATCGTCACCGTCGACTGCGGCACCAACAGCGCCGTATCCATCGACGCGGCGAACGCTGCCGGCGCCGATGTCGTGGTGCTCGATCATCACCAGCTCGGCGGTCCGTTGCCGGCAGCGGTTGCGGTCGTCAATCCCAATCGCGAGGACGACCTTTCGGGGCAGGGCCATCTTTGTGCCGCCGGCGTCGTCTTCCTGGCTCTGGTGCAGACGGCGAAGATCCTGCGCGGCCGGTTGCCGGATGCCGCACCGCCGGATCTGCTCGGCTTGCTCGACCTCGTTGCGCTGGCCACCGTTTGCGACGTTGTGCCGCTGACCGGTGTCAACCGCGCCTTCGTGGTCAAGGGACTGCAGATCGCACGCCAGCAGAGGAACGAAGGATTGGCGGCATTGGCGCGGGTCTCGCGCATCGGCGAGCCGGTCAGCACCTTTCATCTGGCCTATCTGATCGGCCCGCGCATCAATGCCGGTGGGCGCATCGGCGACGCAGCACTCGGCAGCCGCCTGCTCGCCACCGACGATCCCGTCGAGGCCCGCACCATCGCCGAGACGCTGGACCGGCTCAATCAGGAGCGGCAGCAGATGGAACAGGAAATGCTGGCCGCGGCACGTGTCGAGGCCGATGCCGAGCTTGCCGGCGGCAATGGCCCGGCCGTCGTCGTCACCGCCAGCTCCAACTGGCATCCGGGCATCGTCGGCCTGCTGGCCTCGCGGCTCAAGGACCATGCGCGCCGGCCGGCTTTCGCCATCGCCTTCAACGCCAATGGCGTCGGCACGGGGTCGGGCCGTTCGGTGTCGGGCTTCGATCTTGGCCGACTGGTGCGCGACGCGGCCATTGCCGGGCTGATCGTCAAGGGCGGCGGCCATGGCATGGCGGCCGGCATCACGGTGGAGCGGGCGAAACTTGGCGCGCTCAGGGCCTTCTTCGAGGAACGAGCGGCGGCCGAGGTGTTCCGGCTGCAAGGCGAGGAAAGCCTGGCGATCGACGGCGCGCTGGCCGCCGAGGGCGCGACGCTCAGCCTGCTCGATGCACTGGAGAAAGCCGGCCCGTTCGGCGCCGGGCATATCGCACCGGTCTTCGCGCTGCCGCGCCATCGCCTTGCCGATGCGAGGCCGGTCGGCACCAATCACATCCGCGCCGAGTTGCAGTCGGAAAGCGGCGGCCGCATCCAGGCGATCGCCTTTCGCGCCGTCGATACGGCGCTCGGCGAATTCCTGTTCAAGAACAGGGGCAAGCCGGTGCATGTCGCCGGTTCGCTGTCGGGCAATCACTGGAACGGCAACCGCACGGTGCAGTTCCGCATCGTCGATGCCGCACGCGCCTGACAATCGCCTCCCGATTCTGCACGGATCGCGTTTAAGCCAGAACCGTCTGCAGGCGGGCCAACTCGTCGATCTGGGCCATTGTCACCTGATAGCCAATGCGGATCGCCTCGTCGGCGCGGTGGAATTCGGTCAGGCCGATATGGCTGAGTTTTGGCTGCAGCGACATATCAGGCGGGTCGCCGGCAAGACGCGCCCTCGAAATGCGGTCCTGGATGATGTTGAAGGCTTCGACCATAACGCCGGTGATGCCGAGCCGTGTCTGGTACTGGTGCCCTGCGTCGCTCTGGCCGGGCCTTGGCGCGTCCTTCTCGACGAGCAGTTCGCCGGCGCTGTGCTTGATGACGGCGGCGCGGCCGAACAGATCGTAGTGAAGGTTCACCGCGACCACGAGCGGCTGCTCGTGGGCGCGGCAGACCGAGACCGGGACCGGATTGACCAGCGCGCCGTCGACCAGCACGCGCCCGTTGCAACTGACCGGTTCGAACACGCCGGGCAGGGCATAGGAGGCGCGCATGGCGGTGATCAGCGAGCCGCCCGACAGCCAGATTTCATGTCCGGTGCGGATCTCCGTGGTGACGCAGACGAAAGGTTTGGGCAGATCCTCGAAACGGATGCCGGCCATGTGCTCGCGCAGCCGTGCATCGAGCTTCATGCCGCCGAACAGTCCGCTGCCGCGCAGGTTGAGATCGAGAAGACCAAAAATGCGCCGCTTGGTCAGGCTTCTGGCGAATTCTTCCAGCTCATCCAGCTTGCCGGCAAGATAGCAGCCGCCGACCAGCGCGCCGATCGAGGTGCCGGCGATCATCGACACTTCGATGCCGGCTTCGTCGAGCGCGCGCAGCACGCCGATATGGGCCCAGCCACGCGCGCAGCCGCCGCCCAATGCCAGCGAAATGCCTGTTTTCCTGGCAGGGCTCTTTTCGGATGCACCGGCGGACGATGAAAGGCCATTCGCCTCCCGAACGTCAGGTCTGTTATGCAATGACGCCCACGCGAGCATCACAATCTCCCTTGTCCCGCGGCTAACCTATCGGCAGGCCGTATCGAAATCATGAATATACGTGATTGCAGTTCGGCGAATGGTTCAAATGGATGGTTCATGGGGCTTTCGATACGTTTCTTGCGCATCGAACAGCGGCTTGCTGCCATCGCTGGCAAGCGTCCCCTTGCCGTCGTTCAGTCCCACCGTCCGATAAAAGCAGGAACGCCGGCCGGTGTGGCAGGTTGCGTCGTGGCCCATCACTTTGACGCGCAGCCATATTGCGTCCTGGTCACAATCCGTGAGCATCTCGACGATTTTCTGAACATTCCCGGACGTTTCGCCCTTCTTCCACAGAGCGCTGCGCGAGCGCGACCAGTAGTGGGCGATGCCGGTTTCCAGCGTCAGCGCCAGCGCCTCGGCGTTCATATGCGCGACCATCAGCAGCATGCCGTCTTCGGCATCGGTAACGACGACGGTGACCAGGCCGCCGGCATCGAAGCGCGGCGAAAAGACCGTGCTTTCTTCCAGTGTTTTCTTGTCTGATGGAGCTTTCGGAAATTCCACTGCCGACATCGCCGGTCCTTGTTCAGAGCCTCGCCCATAGGATCGGAATGGGCGAGGCGCTGTCCTGTTGTTTGGCCATGATCTCGATCCGAGAACCGGTTCTTTCTCGCGACCATGGCTGGCGGCCGGCGAGGATGGTTCAGCCCCTGCCGCCGCGCACCATGGTGACGAAACGGACCTGTTCCTCGGGCGTGTCCTTGAAGACGCCGGTGAAGGTCGAGGTCAGCGTCGTCGAGCCTTCCTTGCGGATGCCGCGCATGGCCATGCACATATGCTCGGCCTCGAGCATGACGGCGACGCCGCGCGGATTGAGCACATCCTGGATGACGCCGGCGATCTGTGCGGTCATCGCTTCCTGGGTCTGCAGGCGCTGGGCAAAGATATCGACGACGCGGGCGATCTTGGACAGACCGACGACCTTGCCATCCGGCAGATAGCCGACATGCGCCTTGCCGATGATCGGCACCATGTGGTGCTCGCAATGCGAATGGAACGTTATATCCTTGACGAGGACAAGGTCGTCATAGCCGGCGACTTCCTCGAAGGTGCGGCCGAGTTCTTCGGCCGGGCATTTGTCGTAGCCGCCAAACATTTCGCGATAGGCCTTCACCACACGCTTTGGCGTATCGACCAGGCCCTCCCGGTCCGGGTTGTCGCCGGTCCAGCGCAACAGCGTGCGCACCGCGGCCTCGGCTTCGGCTTCGCTCGGCCGGTCGGTGACCGGCTTTTCCATATAGGCGGAAGGGGGCATGAATTTCTTGATGACGGCATCCATAAAGGCGTCTCCCGTAGTTCCCCTCTCAGGAGGAACGAGTTGAACGGACCACGACCTTTCGGGTGTTAGAAACGTGCCCTGTTTCCAACCCGTAAGCGGCGTGAAGTGATTTGAGCAGGGACGCGGTTGTTGGTTGCCTTGTCCATACCCGAGTACCAGCATTATATATGATCGTTGCGAGCGAAAGGAAGGCCGTCTGCGGCAATCGCTGTTCGCTCGGCGGCGACGGATTGGAAAAATATGATCGACGACGTCTACAATGCGAAAATTCTGGGATTTGCCGGGAATATCGCGCGGATCGGCCGGCTCGACCATCCCGATGCAACCGCGCGCGCGCATTCCAAGCTGTGCGGCTCGACAGTGACCGTCGATCTGAAGATGGATGACGGCATCGTTACCGATTTCGCCCATGACGTCAAAGCCTGCGCGCTTGGCCAGGCGTCGTCCTCGATCATGGCGCAGCATGTCGTCGGCGCCAGCGCGGATGAATTGCGCAGCGTTCGCGAGACTATGCTGAAGATGCTGAAGGAAAACGGCGCGCCGCCGCAAGGCCGCTTCGCCGACCTCAGATATCTCGAGCCGGTGCGCGACTACAAGGCGCGCCATGCCTCGACCATGCTGACCTTCGATGCCGTGGTCGACGCGATCGGCCAGATCGAGAAGAAGCGCGCCGAACAGGCAGCGTAGCCGTCAAATGGCGATGGATCACACGCATCAGAGGCCGCGATACACACGCAACTGGCCGGGCCCGTGGCGCAAGACGCCCGGCCGAATTTTTGGCACCTCGCTCGTGCGCTTCTACCAACTGACGCTGTCCGGCTTTGTCGGCAATTCCTGCCGGCATTTGCCGACCTGCTCCGAATACGCGCACGAAGCTATCGCCCGCCATGGGCTATGGGCCGGCGGCTGGATGGGTTTTTTCCGCGTGCTGCGCTGCGGGCCGGGCGGAACGCATGGCATTGACCGGGTGCCGGAGGTGCTGGCCGAGCGCTATGTCTGGTTCACGCCCTGGCGGTACTGGCGGATCGGAAAAAAGGATCCGGCCGCAAACGGCTGAACTTCCCGTATCAATTCAGCAATGTTACCGTTCACCGGGCGAACATGGTGGTGGTTGGGGAAATTAATGCTGAAGAGATCTTTGTCAGCTGCTTGCTTGGTGCTGTCCTTGTCTATTTCAGCCTGGGCCGACGATGCACGTGACGCCTACGAAAAAGGTGATTTTGCCACAGCATTGGAGCTGTTTCAGCCGCGTGCCGACAAGGGAGACCCTGAGGCTGAGTTTCACATCGGTCGAATGTATCACTTCGGCCAAGGCGCAATAAAGAAAGACCTGAAAAAAGCTGCCGAATGGTACAGCAAATCGGCTGGTCAGAGGTTCGCTCGGGCGCAAAATAACCTGGCTGTGCTTTACGTGCAAGGTGACGGAGTTCCTAAGAATGTTGCCAAGGCAATAGAACTATACCGCAAGGCCGCCGACCAAGGTTTCGCTCATGCTCAAACTAATTTGGCGAACTCTTTTCATAGGGGTCAGGGTGTGCCGCAGGATTATGGAAAGGCGGCAGATTTGTATCGCAAGGCCGCCGACCAAGGTTTCGCGCATGCTCAAACTAGTTTGGCTATCCTTTATTTCAATGGTCAGGGTGTGCCGCAGGATTATGGAAAGGCGGCAGAGTTGTATCGCAAGGCTGCCGACCAAGGTTTCGCTCATGCTCAAACTAATTTGGCTATCCTTTATTTCAATGGTCAGGGTGTGCCGCAGGATCATGGAAAGGCAGTTGAGCTGTATCGCAAAGCTGCCGATCAAGGCTTTGCGCCCGCTGAGGTGGGACTGGGCGAAATGCTTGAACTAGGGCTGGGAGTGGCCAAAGATCCTTCACAGGCAGCCATTTGGTACCGTAGGGCCGCGGATCAGGGACTCGCGGATGCACAAACTCGGTTAGGCGCAATGCTCTTGGTTGGTAGGGGCATTCCTAAAAATTATGCAGAGTCGGTAGCCTGGTTTCGTAAAGCCGCCGACCAAGGTTATGCCAAAGCACAAGGCTATTTAGGTGCAGCCTATGACTTCGGTTACGGTCTGCGGCAAGACTACCACCAAGCTGCTATCTGGTACCGTAAGGCGGCTGAACAGGGAAATCTGCCAGCCATAACAAGTTTGGCTTCTATGTATCAGATAGGCCGCGGGCTGCTAAAGAATGAAGAAGAGGCTGCGAGGCTGTATCGACAAGCGGCCGAACAAGGTTTCGCACCCGCACAGAACGGGCTGGGAGAAATGCTTCGAGATGGCCAAGGCGTAAAGCAAGACTATACTGAATCCGTTGTCTGGTTTCGTAAAGCCGCTGCGCAAAATCAAATGAGCGGAATTCAAAATTTAGGACTTGCGTATGCATATGGCCTGGGCGTGGCCAGAGATGTTAGCGAGGGTGAGTCCTGGCTACGAAAGGCCGCTAAGATGGGCTATGCACCGGCACCCAAGGCGCTAGAGAAATTACGTCAATTGCAATGACTATTCACGATTTGCTAACCTTAATCGCACGTTGCGCATTTAAGACAAAATCGAGACAAGAGGCCTCGCTAAGCCGCTCCTGACACGCCTCAGGAGAGATTGCCCAATGCGCCAGATAGACCGCCGTCCATTCGTTTTCGCCTTGGTTATCTACCTTCTGGCCTGGCTTTTTGGTTTTCCGATCGGCGCTCAATCGGCGCCGCTGAAGGAGGTCGAATGCACGCTGATCCTGGATGCTGCAAGCGGTGAGACGCTGTATCGGGATGGGGTCTGCGACCAGCGCTTCAGTCCCGCCTCGACGTTCAAGGTGCCATTGGCGCTGATCGGCTATGATTCGGGAATCCTGCACGACGAGCACGCGCCGGCCTGGGACTACAAGCCCGAGTTCAAGGCGGTCAAGCGCGACCAGAAAACCGTCAACCCGACGATCTGGGAAAAGGACTCGGTGCTGTGGTTTTCCCAGGAAATCACCGGCCGGCTCGGCAACGAGCGGTTTGCCGGCTACGTCTCGAAATTCGACTACGGCAACACCGATGTTTCCGGCACTCCCGGCAAGAATGATGGCCTCACCCGGTCCTGGGTGAATTCTTCGCTTAAGATATCGCCGGTCGAACAGGTGAATTTCATGCGCCGCCTGCTTGCCGGCCAACTGCCGGTTTCGGACAAGGCCCACGCGATGACCAAGGCGATCTTGCCGAGCTTCCGGTCAGGTGGCTGGACGGTCCAGGGCAAGACGGGGACCACCAGGCTTGGCGACAGCACCGAAAAACGCTCGCTCGGCTGGTTTGTCGGCTGGGCCAACAAGGATTCTCGCAGCATCGTCTTTGCCCGCCTGGTAATCGATACGAAACGTTCCGATACGCCCAAGGGTCCTCAGGCGCGGGCGAAGTTCCTGAAACAGCTGCCGAATCTCGTCAACAAGAGCAAGTGATCGGCCATTCGCCTTTACGGCGCGAAAATCTGCCCATAAAAGACTGCCGCCGGACGTATCCGGCTTTTTACTTTTGCATGTCGTTGGCCAAAACTGCTGCACAGTTTTGGGCGACATGCATTTCACCACCCGCGCTCGTTTGCGGGACTGGATAGGAGAGTTTTATGCTGAATTCCGTTTCCCTGACATTTCCCGATGGCTCCGTCCGCGACTACGATGCGGCGATGACCGGCGCCGGCCTGGCGGAGTCGATCTCGAAGTCGCTGGCCAGGAAGGCAGTCGCCTATTCGATCGATGGCGTGCTGCGCGATCTTTCCGACCCGCTCGGCAAGTCCGGCAAGGTCGAGATCATCACCCGCGAAGACCCGCGCGCACTGGAGCTCATCCGCCATGACGCAGCGCACGTGCTGGCCGAAGCCGTGCAGGAATTGTGGCCGGGTACGCAGGTGACCATCGGCCCGGTGATCGAGAACGGGTTCTACTATGATTTTGCCCGCAACGAGCCGTTCACG
The DNA here is from genome assembly GCF_053850215.1 of Mesorhizobium sp. f-mel. Taxonomy (NCBI): domain Bacteria; kingdom Pseudomonadati; phylum Pseudomonadota; class Alphaproteobacteria; order Hyphomicrobiales; family Phyllobacteriaceae; genus Mesorhizobium; species Mesorhizobium sp. f-mel. The sequence goes on along the minus strand of NZ_JBSPTO010000025.1, from coordinate 53,706 downwards.
CCCGACGATTTCCCGGTGATCGAGAAGAAGATGCGCGAGATCATCGCGCGCAACAAGCCGTTCACCAAAGAGGTCTGGTCGCGCGAGAAGGCGAAGAAGATCTTTGCTGACAAGGGCGAGCGCTACAAGCTGGAACTGATCGACGCCATTCCCGAAGATCAGGACCTCAAGATCTATGCGCAGGGCGACTGGTTCGACCTCTGCCGCGGCCCGCATATGGTCTCGACCGGACAGATCGGCAGCGCCTTCAAGCTGATGAAGGTGGCCGGCGCCTATTGGCGCGGCGATTCGAACAACCCGATGCTGACCCGCATCTACGGCACGGCCTGGGGCGATCAGGCGCAGCTCGATGCCTATCTGACCATGCTGGAGGAAGCCGAAAAGCGCGACCACAGGAAACTCGGCCGCGAGATGGACCTGTTCCATTTCCAGGAGGAGGGGCCGGGCGTCGTCTTTTGGCATGCCAAGGGCTGGAGACTGTTCCAGAACCTGGTCAACTACATGCGCCGCCGCCTCGACGAGCAGGGTTATCAGGAAGTCAATGCGCCGCAGGTGCTCGACAAGAGCCTGTGGGAGACGTCAGGCCACTGGGGCTGGTACCGGGACAATATGTTCAAGGTGACGGTTGCCGGCGACGACACCGACGACGACCGGATGTTTGCACTGAAGCCGATGAACTGCCCCGGCCACGTCCAGATCTTCAAGCACGGGCTGAAGTCCTACCGCGATCTCCCGGTAAAACTTGCGGAATTTGGCAATGTGCATCGCTATGAGCCGTCCGGCGCGCTGCATGGGCTGATGCGCGTGCGCGGCTTTACCCAGGACGATGCCCACATCTTCTGCACCGAGGAACAGCTCGCCGACGAGTGCATCAAGATCAACGACCTGATCCTGTCGACCTATGCCGATTTCGGCTTCGACGAAATCACCGTCAAGCTGGCGACCCGCCCCGAAAAACGCGTCGGCACCGACGCGATGTGGGATCATGCCGAGGGCGTGCTGCAGGACGTGCTCGACAAGATCGCGGCGCGGTCGGGCAACCGGATCAAGACGGGCGTCAATCCGGGCGAGGGCACGTTCTACGGGCCGAAGTTCGAATATGTGCTGAAGGACGCCATCGGCCGCGACTGGCAATGCGGCACCACGCAGGTCGATTTCAACCTGCCGGAACGGTTCGGCGCCTTCTACATCGGCTCGGATTCGGAAAAAAAGCAGCCGGTGATGGTGCATCGCGCCATCTGCGGTTCGATGGAGCGCTTCCTCGGCATCCTGATCGAGAACTATTCCGGCCATTTCCCGCTATGGTTCGCACCGCTGCAGGTGGTGGTGGCGACGATCACCTCCGATGCCGACGATTACGCGCAGAAGGTCGTCGCGCAGTTGAAGGCGGCCGGACTGTTGGCGGAAGCCGATCTTCGCAACGAGAAGATCAACTACAAGGTCCGCGAGCACTCGCTGGCCAAGGTTCCGGTCATCCTCGTCTGCGGCAAGCGCGAGGCGGAGGAGGAGACGGTCAATATCCGCCGGCTTGGCTCGCGAGATCAGGAGTCGCTCAGCCTTGGCCAGGCGGTGGCAACGCTTACGGAAGAGGCCGTGACGCCCGACCGCAAGCGCAAACGAGCCGCCTGAGTTCATCCAGATCATCGGGAAATGGCGGTGGAGCGATCCACCGCTATTTTCACATGCCGCTATTTCACATGCCCGCTATTTTCATATGCTTGTCATGCCAGCCTTGTAACGAGCCCTCATGCTCAAGCTGAAGATGCGCGAAAGACCGTTTCCCGAGCTTTCTTACGCCGGTCCGGATCAACCGGCTTTGACGCGCTGGTTCATCCATTCCATCGAAGGCCTGTCTGGCCGCGATCGCTTCGCGGCCCTCTATGACTCTTGGCGCCGCCATGTGGTGCCGGCCGGCGAGCGTGTGTTCAGCCGCATGCTGGAGCTGATCGATGTCCAGGTGCGGACCACCGGCCAATGGCCCCCGGCAAAATTGCCTGATACGCCGCTGGTGATCGTCGCCAACCATCCGTTCGGCATCGGCGACGGCATTGCGGTGCTCTCGCTGGCCGAGCAGCTTCAGCGGCCGTTCCGCGTCATGATCCACAAGGATCTGCTCAAGATCCGCGAGATGGAGCCCTATTCGCTGCCGATCGACTTTTCCGAGACCAAGGACGCGCTCAGGAATAACATGGCGGTGCGCCATGAGGCGGTGCGGCTGCTGAAAGAGGGCTCATCATCGTCATCTTCCCCGCGGGCGGCGTCGCCACCGCGCCGAAAGGTTTTGGCCGGGCGCGCGATCTGCCGTGGAAGATGTTTCCGGCCCGTCTCGTCCAGGATGCCAAGGCATCGGTTGTCCCAATGCACTTTTTCGGCCAGAACGGCCGGCTATTCCACCTGGTGAGCGGACCAATGAACATGGCCGAGCGTGACGGACGCGTGGCGAAGTTCGTCGGCAGGGCTTCGCTAACGCTGCGCATTTCCCTACTCATCCACGAATTCGCGCGGCTGTCGGGCAAATCGATCGACGTGCGCATCGGTGACGTGTTGGGACGGGATGAACTGGAGCCGCTGCGCGACCGCAAGGCTTTGCTCGACCGCCTCCACCGCGGCGTTTTCGATCTGGCACCGGCCGAAGCGCGCGGCCGCGGCCAGTTTCTGCCGCGACGCCTGCGCAAGGCGGCCTGATCGGCAAATCATAGGCTGCTGGACCCGAATCTACACGGCAGTGTCCGGACGGTTAGTCCGCGCCTTCCTCGGGATCCATCGCCGAGGCCTCCGTGGCCAGAACCTCGATTTCCTTGTTCTGCCCGGCCACGACGGTAAAATCCTTCTGGTAGATGCGGTCGCGGTTCTTGGCGATGATGGTGTAGTCGCCTTCGGCAAGCACCATCGAAGCAAAGGCGCCAACGGTTTCCTTGATGGGATCGCCGGATTCGTTGAGCAACGACCAGGAGGTGTCGGCGATCGCCTCTCCACCCGGCTCGCGTACCAGCTTCATGGTCATCTCCGCCGCACGGTGCTCGACGGCCGCTTCGGTCAGCTTGCCGGCTTCGACGCGGATGTCGGAGCGGATGACCGCATTCACCGAGCCATAGGTCGAGACGACGTGGTAGACGCCCGCGTTCAGCCGCACGACGCTGTTCGGCTCGACATCGGGTATGATCAGGGCGCGATCGTGATTGGCCTCGGCTTGGCCTTCATAGATCGAAAACCGCAGTTTCTTCGGCGGTATGCGCACCCCGCCCGACAGTACCGCATCGAGCTTGAGCCCGCCGGCATCGAGCACGAGGCTTTCGCGCTTGGCGTCGTTGCCGACGGTGATGCGCTTGGTGGCGCCGGCCCGGCCGTAGGAGGCATGGACCAGATAGCTGCCGGGCTCGAGCTGGAACACCGCGCTGCCGCCATGGGCGGAAGCGACCATCGGCAGCTTGCCGTCGCCGGTGGGTTCAGGCTTGAAGACGCGCCAGACGATGCCGCGCGTGATGTCGGCACCGTTGTCGGTCAATTGCGCCGACAGCGTGATTGCCCCACTGCTCCCCGATGCCAGCGGCATCTCGCTTTTCGGAGGCGCATAGCTCGAAATTCCGGGAAGTTTCAGATCACCGAGGCCGTCCGCATCCTGCGCGACCGCAAGCGAAACCGGCACCATGAACAGTGCGGCAGCGAGCCAGATCAGGAAAAGACGCAATGTCCCCTCAAACATGCCTTGCGTTGAAGCCCAAGGCGGTGGCAATTTCAAGGCTTAAGAGTCCGATCGGCTTCTGCTAGATGGCTCTTTATCCGGCGCGCCGCGCCAATGCCCGAGCCGCCCGATGTCCCGATGGTGCGCTTCAGCTCAAATTCCAAGGAGACTTGCGCCCATGGCGTCGCCGATCATCGACTTTCTGCTGACCCGAAATTCCGCGCCGATCCCGGAGTTGAAGGAACCGGCGCCCAGCGACGCTGACATCGCAACGATGATTGCCGCCGCGTCGCGGGTGCCGGACCACGGCCGGCTCGAGCCCTGGCGTTTCATCCTCTACCGGGGTGAGGCACGCGTCGAGATCGGCAAGAAGCTGGCGGCCCTTGCCGCACAGCGCGAAGGGCAGCTGCCAGAAGGCCGCCATAACCAGGAACTGGCGCGCTTTTCACGCGCGCCCCTGGTGATCGGCGTGGTGTCGAGCCCGAAGGAAAATCCAAAAATCCCACAATGGGAGATGTTCCTGTCGGGCGGCATGGCGGCGATGAACCTCATGATATCAGCCAATGCGCTGGGCTATGGCACCAACATGATCAGCAACTGGTATTCCGATGTGCCGGAGGGCAGGGCGATCCTGGGGCTGGCGCCGCATGAGCGCGTCGTCGGCTTTGTCCATATCGGTTCCTATCAGGGGCCGGCGCCGGAGCGGCCCCGGCCTGATCCGGCAAAGCTCTATGCCGACTATGCAGGGCCGTGGGTGGGCTGAATGTTCTACGAGCCGGCAAAGGGGCATGGGCTGCCGCATGACCCGTCCAAGGCGATCGTGGCGCCACGGCCGATCGGCTGGATCTCGACGGTGAACAAGGCCGGCGAGATCAACCTCGCCCCCTATTCCTTCTTCAATGCTTTTTCGACGCGGCCCTTCATCGTCTGGTTTTCGTCCGAAGGCGAGAAGGACAGCGCTACCTTCGCCGAAGAGACGGGCGAGTTCGTCGCCAACCTCGTCAGCCGCGATCTTGCTGAAAAAATGGTCCGCACGGCGGTCGATGCGCCGCGCGGCGTGGCCGAATTCGACTATGCCGATCTCACAATGGCGCCGTCGCGTCTGGTTGCGCCGCCCCGCGTCGCGGCAGCGCCCGCGGCGCTTGAATGCCGGGTGACGGAGATCTTGCGGCCAAAGGCGCTGGACGGGACGCTGACCAGCGCCGTCGTCGTTGCCGGCGAAGTCGTCGGTGTGCATATCGACGATGCATTCCTGAAAGACGGCATCTTCGATATCGCCAAGGCGGGCAATGTCGGCCGTCTCGGCTATATGGACTATGCCAGCGTCAGCGAAATATTTTCGATGCGCCGGCCTCGCTGGGGAAAGGATTAGAACCTGATCCCCGATGGAATCGGGTGGAACTCTAGCCTTTGGTTAGGAGGCATGCGTCAGCGATCGCTTCTCTTGGTCATTGCAACAATCGTCTCGTAAAGTTCGTCCTGCGCCTGTTGAGCGGTGATTTCTCCTGTCGCGGCAGCATTGGACAAGGTGTCGGCTGCGCCTAACATCGCCCAAAAACCGGCCTGCACGATCCCCCTTGGCCCTGTAAACGGGGCCAACGCCTTTCGGCACCTCTCGATGAAATCCAGTTGGTAGTCCCGCTTGACGGTCTCCAGTTCGGGCGAGCCTGCCAGCGCGGCCAGCACGCCGGGGATCTCACGGCCCTGGGCCAGCACGCATTCGACGTAGGACGATGCGATGACAGAAGCTTTCTCCTCCAAACCCGGAGCGCTTCCTTCAAGGGCGGCGTCGATCAGCGCCGTCTGGCGCGCGTCGAAATCCTGATAGAGGGCGGTCAGCAAACCGTTGCGCGTCCGGAAATGGTCATAGACCACCGGCTTGGCGACACCGGCCTGTTCGGCTAGGCGCGGCAGCGTCAACGCGTCGGTGCCTTCTTCGCGAACCAGCCACCTCGCCACCTCAAGGAGCTGGCTTAGTCGCTGCTCGCGACTGAGACGAACGCGTCTCTGCGTGGCTTCCCTATTTTTCGCTGTGCTTGACATGGCTATGTACCAAAAGTAACTTACCTGAAGTATATAGAGTTCGCTCTTCGATCGCAACCATCCGCCGGCCTTCCGCCCGGCGGCCGAAGCGGCACGCCTCGCTTGCCGTACGCAGAGGATTTGTGTGCCTTATGACCGATACTTCACTTGCACGCCCGACCGACCGCAGGGCGTGGTTGGGCCTCATGGCCGTCTTGCCCCTGGTCCTGCTCGTAGCTATGGACGGCTCGATACTCTATCTCGCTATGCCGCGTGTGACCTCGGCCATCACGCCGACCGCCGACCAAGCACTTTGGATTCTCGACATCTACGGTTTCGTGGTTGGGTCGCTGCTGATCGCCTTCGGCAATATCGGCGACCGTTACGGGCGGCTGAAGCTGATCATGATCGGCGCGGTGGTCTTCGGTGCTGGATCGCTTGGCGCAGCCTATTCGCTAACCCCTGAAAGCCTGATCGCCTCACGCGCCCTTATGGGACTGGGCGGCGCGACACTGTTGCCGTCCGGGCTGGCGATCGTGAGCTCCCTATTCCGATCCGCGAACGCGCGCTCGGGCGATCGGTATTTTCGCGGCGACTTTTGCGGCTGGTTTCGCCATCGGGCCCGTCATCGGCGGGCTGCTATTGCGGCAATTCGAATGGGGCGCCGTGTTTCTGATAAATGTTCCCGTCGTGATCGGCTTCCTGATCTCTGCACCGGTACTGCTGCAAGAGGTGCGTTCGACTAGCTACGGGCGAATCGATCTCGTGAGCCTCATGTTGTCCTTCGCAGGTATCCTGTTGTTCACATATTCGCTCAAGAGCGCGGCGGCCCATGGCTTCACGCCGACACTGTTGACCATCGGGATCGTCGGCATCCTTGCCCTTGGGCTGTTCGTGCGCAGACAGAGCAGGGTTGACTACCCGCTGCTCGACCTGGACCTATTCCGAGACCCCATTTTCTCCATCGCCATCTTAACCGGCCTTCTCACGCTGGTTGTCTGGTCGGCTACCGGATATCTGTCGGGCATCTATCTGCAATCGGTGCTGGGTTTTGATGTTTTCAATGCTGCGCTGCTGACGCTGCCGGGCGCGACCGTGCTGACGGCGACTTGCGTGGGCACCGCTCGCATCGTGGAGCGGATAGGCCGCAAAACTGCCCTTGTTGCCACACATCTGCTCATCAGCGTCGGCGTCCTCCTGCTGCTGTTCACGACCACCGAGGTCGGAATCGCGGCCTTCATCGCCTCGACCATGATCGCTGGCGTCGGATATGGGTTATCCTTTAGCCTGGTGGCCGAGATAGCAGTGTCGGCCGTTCCTGCCGAACGAGCCGGTGCGGCGAGTTCGATCGCCGAGACCAGCAACGAACTGGGCAACGCGCTGGGAATTTCCCTGCTCGGATCGTTGGCCGCGCTGAGCTTCCGGCTGTTGGGTCCCGGCGTGGCCGGCACGCTCAACGAAACACTCGATCAGTCGGACCCTGAAATTATCGTGCGGGCCAACGAAGCCTTTCTCACTGGTTTACATGTCGCGGTCGGCGCCGGCGGTCTGCTGACGCTTGCAACTGGCATCATCGCGTGGCTCTGGCTGCCGAGAAAGTTACCCGAATGACCTCTGCTGCCGGCGAGTTATAGGACACCCCAAATTTGGCATATCCCGCAGAAAGCCCGCTCTAGGCCGGAATCCCTGCCGCTCTGGCTCGCGCCAGAAGCCGCTCTGCCAGCCGCAGATGCGGCCGGTCGTACATTTTGCCATCGATGCCGACGACGCCGGGATTTTCAGCCGCCTCGAATGCCTGAACGATCGCCAGGGAGTGTTTCACCGCCGCGGTCGACGGCGTGAAGGCAGCGTTGATGACCGGCACTTGCGCCGGATGGACTGCCATCTTGCCGGTGAACCCGTCGCGCTCTGCCTCGGCGCATTCCGCCTCGAAGCCGGCCATGTGGCGAAAGTGCGGAAAAACCGTGTCGATCGCCGCGACTTCCGCGGCAGCCGCGGCAAGGATGGTCATGGTGCGGGCGAAGCGGAACACATCGGTGTAGCGGCCATTCTCGTCGCGGGCCGTGCGCGCACCGATTGCTGCCGAGAGGTCTTCCGCACCCCAGGTCAAGCCGACAAGCCGCGCGCTTGCGTTGGCGTAGGTCGCAGCCGCCAGCACGCCGGCAGCTGTTTCGGTGATGATCGGCAGGATTTTTATCTCACCATCCGGCAGCCCGCTTTCGGCCTCGTGCACCCTGAGCTTTGCCGAGAGATGCTGGACATCCTGTCCGCTATTCGACTTCGGCAGCATGATGCCGTGGGGTTTCACCGGCACGAGCGCCGCCAGATCGTCATCGGTCAGGTCGGTCGAGAGATCGTTGATGCGGACATAGATCGCGGATCTGGTTTGATGCCTGTATTCGGGGATGAAGCGTGCGGCGATATCGCGTGCCAAGGCCTTGTTTTGTGGCGCGACCGAATCCTCGAGATCGACGATGACCACGTCGGCGCCGGCGCCAAACGCCTTTTCCAGCTTCTTTTCGGAATCGCCTGGAACGAACAGCAGCGAGCGCATCGGTCAGGCCGCCTTCTTCTTCATCATCATCGCCTGCCTTGTGCATTTGGCGACGAGCACGTCGTTCTGATTGTAGGCGCGGTGCTCGAATTCGACGATACCGCGGTCCGGCTTCGACCTGGAGTCGCGCACCGACACCACCGTCGTCTCGACGCGGATGGTGTCGCCGTGGAAGACCGGATGCGGAAACACCGTCTCCTTCATGCCGAGATTGGCGATGGTGGTGCCGACGGTGATGTCGTTCACCGAAATGCCGATCATCAGGCCCAGCGTGAACAGCGAATTGACCAGCGGCTTGCCCCATTCGCTCTTGGCGGCGAAGTCGAAATCGATGTGCAGCGGTTGCGGGTTCAGCGTCATTACCGAAAACAGCATGTTGTCGCTTTCGGTGACGGTTTTCCGCAGCGTGTGCCGGAAGACATGGCCGACGACGAACTCTTCCAGATAAAGCCCGGCCATGCTCGATCTCCTCCGCTGCCACATCGGCCTGAAAATCGGAATCGATGTTCGGAAAGCACGATGCGAAGATTCAAAGTGTTAGAGCGTACTTCTGTGCGTCCGCTCTAAGGGGTTGATAGGCGCTGCATACCGCGCTCGCAAGCCAGTTAACAAACATGGTGAACCGTTCGTAAACCATTTCTGCCTACGGTCTTCACTGGGGCGGGAACGGACTCGGGTTAGGGGCGTAGCGGACGGCATGGTTGTTTCGCATTTCCTGAAATGGATCTACACGGCCAAGGTTTCGGAGCGCGCCGCTGCGGCAGGCGCTCTGGCTCGCGCCTACATCAATGCCGATCTGCCTTTCGAGGATCGCTGCGCGGCGGAGGCCGCGCTGACGCTGCTGCTCGACGATGCCTCGTCGAAAGTGCGGCTGGCGATTGCAGAAGCGCTGTCGATGAGCCATCACGCGCCGCTGCAGATCATCAGCGCGCTGGCGTCCGATCAACCGGAAGTTGCAAGTCTGGTGCTGGCACGTTCGCCGATGCTCACCGATGCCGATCTGATCGACCGCGTTGCCGGTGGCCAAAAGGCGACGCAGAAACTGATCGCCGATCGTGCGCGCGTCTCGATGGCGGTCGCCGCGGCGATCGCCGAAATCGGCGAGCCGGAAGCCTGCGCCACGCTTCTCGCCAACAGCGGTGCCGACATCGCTTCGCTCAGCTTCCGCCGTATCGCCGAACGCCATGGCCATCTACCTTCGGTGCGCGAAGCGCTGATTTCCGATGCGCGCCTGCCTGCCGACTGCCGGCATATGCTGCTGATAAAACTTGGTGAAACGCTTAAAGGCTCGCCGCTGGTGGTGGCGCTGATGGGCCGTGCCAGAACCGAGCGCGTCATGCGCGACGCCTGCGTCAAAGCTTCCATGACGCTGATCGAAGGCACGCGCCAGGAAGAACATGCGGCGCTCATCGAGCATCTGCGCCTGCGCGGCGACCTGACAGCAAGCTTCATCATTCGTACCATCGCGCATGGCAAGGTCGACTTCTTCGGCTCGGCGCTTGTCGCGCTCAGCCAGCAATCCGAACAACGGGTGAGGGCGCTGCTGGCCGGCGGGCATGACGTGGCGCTGCAGGCGCTGTTCCGCAGCGCCGGCCTTGCCGCGGCCACGCACGCGATCATCCTGCGCGCGCTAAAGATCTGGCGCGAGGTTGCCAATGGCAAGCGCCTCGCCGGCGTCCAGGAAGTGAGCTGGCTAATGCTGAAGGAATTGGGCGGGCAGTCCGCCGAAGGCGATCTCGCCGGATTGGTCAAATCGATCCATCTCGATGCGCTGCGCGAAAACGCGCGTGGCCATGCGCTGGCGATCGCTGCGGCTTAGACCTTCGCGAAAAATCCGGGAAATCCTCGATCGCGGCGATAATCCGCAGAGAGGCTGCGATCTACGACATGTCGGCCGCCTCGCTTCGCTCGGTAATGCCAGCCACATACTGCCTTGCAACAGTGACGGCCGCCCGTTTGCGGTTCGCCGAGCAGAAGACGCTCAGATGTCCAGCACTTCCGTCTCGGCAAACTCCGCACGTTCCTGGATGAAGCGGAAGCGGGCTTCCGGCTTGGTGCCCATCAGCGCGTCGACCGCATCCTTGGTCGCCGCCTCGGCCTCGATAACATCGACCCTGAGCAGCGTGCGCTTTCTCGGGTCCATGGTGGTTTCCTTGAGCTGGGCGGCCATCATTTCGCCCAACCCTTTGAAGCGGCCGATTTCGACCTTGCCGCGCCCGGTGAACTCGGTGCGCAGAAGTTCGTCCTTGTGCGCATCGTCGCGGGCATAGGCGACCTTGCCGCCTTGCCGGATCGAGTAGAGCGGTGGCACCGCCAGATAGAGATGGCCGCCGCGGACCAGGCTCGGCATCTCCTGATAGAAGAAGGTGATCAGCAACGAAGCGATATGGGCGCCGTCGACGTCGGCATCTGTCATGATGATGACCCGGTCGTAGCGCAGATCCTGATCGCGGTACTTCGAGCGTGTGCCACAGCCAAGCGCCTGGATCAGGTCGGAAATCTGCTGGTTGCCGGCAAGTTTGTCGTTGCCGGCGCTGGCGACGTTGAGGATTTTGCCGCGCAGCGGCAGCACCGCCTGGCTGGCGCGGTCGCGCGCCTGTTTCGCCGAGCCGCCGGCCGAATCGCCCTCGACGATGAAGAGTTCTGCGCCGGCCGCGGCATTCTGCGTGCAGTCGGCGAGCTTGCCGGGCAGCCGCAGCTTGCGCACCGCGCTCTTGCGCGAGACTTCCTTTTCCTGGCGCCGGCGCACCCGCTCGTCGGCACGCGCGATCACCCATTCGAGCAGCTTCGAAGCTTCCTGCGGATTATCGGCCAGCCAGTGATCGAAGGGGTCGCGGATGGCGGTCTCGACGATCCTGATCGCTTCGATCGTGGCCAGCCTGTCCTTGGTCTGACCGACGAATTCCGGCTCGCGGATGAACACCGACAGCATGCCTGCCGCTGAGATCATGACGTCTTCCGACGTGACGATCGAAGCACGCTTGTTGCCGACCAGATCGGCATAGGCACGCAAGCCGCGCGTCAAGACATTGCGGAAGCCGGCCTCGTGCGTGCCGCCTTCGCCGGTCGGAATGGTGTTGCAGTAGGAATTGAGGAACCCGTCGCCGCCGAACCAGGTCACCGCCCATTCGAGCGAACCGTGGCCGCCTTGCCTGTCGCTTTTACCGGCAAAAATTTCGCGGGTGACCTGGAATTCGTCGCCGAGCGAGGCTTTCAGATAGTCCTTGAGGCCACCGGGAAAATGGAACTCGGCCTTAGCCGGCGTCGTGTCCTTCTCCCTGATCAGCGACGGATCGCAGGTCCAGCGGATCTCGACGCCGCCGAACAGATAGGCCTTCGAGCGCGTCATGCGGTAGAGCCGCGCCGGCTCGAATGCCGCACCCTTGCCGAAGATCTGCTCGTCGGGATGGAAGCGTATCCTGGTGCCGCGCCTGTTATGCACCTCGCCGAGTTGCTCCAGGCCGGTCACCGGAACGCCGCGCGAAAAACGCTGGCGATAGAGCTGGCGCCCGCGCGCGACCTCGACCTCGAGATGGTCCGACAGTGCGTTGACGACGGAGACGCCGACGCCGTGCAGGCCGCCCGAGGTTTCGTAAACCTTGCTGTCGAACTTGCCGCCCGAATGCAGCGTCGTCATGATGACTTCGAGCGCCGGCTTCTTGAATTTCGGATGCGGATCGACCGGAATGCCGCGGCCATTGTCGGTCACCGCCAGATATCCATCGGCCGAAAGCTCGACATCGATGAAGGTCGCGTGGCCGGCGACCGCCTCGTCCATCGAATTGTCGATGACCTCGGCGAACAAATGGTGCATAGCCTTGTCGTCGGTGCCGCCGATATACATTCCGGGCCGCCGCCGCACCGGCTCCAGCCCTTCCAGAACCTCGATGTCGGCGGCGCTGTAGCTCTCGCTGCCGTCGCGGGATGCCGGGCGCTTCGCCGCCTGCACCAGCGGGTCGGCCGGGCGAGCGGTGGCGCGAACCGGTTGCGACTGCTTGTCCATAGTGCCGAAAAGATCGTTGTTGTCGTCCATGCTGGTCCTGGATTGCGATGCTGCGAATCACCATCCGATACTGCCACGCTTTTTGCGGGCAGGCGACGGAGGTTCCTGTTACGTTCGAGGATAGGGCTTTTACTGCAAAACCATCCGGCAACCAAGCGGCGGAAATGGGTCGAAACTCCGGCCTTCAGGGCGCATCAGCCACCCTCATTGCGTGTGCGCGGGAAATGAGGGGGCAGTCTGCGTCGCAATCGGCTGGTTCTATTCCGCCGCCCCTAGATATTCCGACAGCGGCGGGCAGGAGCAGACAAGGTTGCGGTCGCCGGCGACATTGTCGATGCGCGACACCGGCGGCCAGTATTTGGCTGATGTGTCGGCATCACCGGCGGGATAGGCCGCCTCCAGGCGCGAATAGGGATGGGTCCACTGGCCGGCCAGCGCCTCGGCCGCGGTATGCGGCGCATTGACCAGCGGATTGTCAGCCAAGGGCCATTCGCCTTTCGCCACCTTGGCTGCCTCGCCCGATATCGCGATCATCGCCTCGCAGAAGCGATCGAGTTCGCTCTTGGGCTCGGACTCGGTCGGCTCGACCATTAGCGTGCCGGCCACCGGAAACGACATGGTCGGCGCATGGAAACCATAATCGATCAGCCGCTTGGCGATATCGTCGACGCTGATGCCGGAGCTCTCCTTCAGCACGCGGGTGTCGAGGATGCACTCATGGGCGATGCGATCGTGCCTGCCCTTGTAGAGGAGCGGGAAGTGCGGCGCGAGCCGCGTCGCCACGTAGTTGGCGGAAACGATCGCCGTCTCGGTCGCCTGCTTGAGGCCGGAAGCGCCCATCATGCGGATATACATCCAGGTGATCGGCAGGATCGAAGCGCTGCCGAACGGTGCGGCCGACACGGCATGGCCCGAGCCTTCGGTGACGTGGCCGGGCAGATAAGGTCTCAGATGCGCCTTGACGCCGATCGGGCCGACGCCGGGACCGCCGCCGCCATGCGGGATGCAGAAGGTCTTGTGCAGGTTCATGTGGCAGACATCGGCGCCGATGTCGCCGGGGCGAGCGAGGCCGACCAAGGCGTTGAGGTTGGCGCCGTCGAAATAGACCTGGGCGCCATGCTCGTGAATGAGGGCGCAGAGGTGGCGCGCGCCTTCCTCGTATACGCCATGCGTCGAAGGATAGGTGAACATAAGCGCGGCGAGATTCTTGGAATGCTCATTGGCTTTGGCACTCATATCGTCCATATCGATATTGCCATCCTCGGTGCAGCGCACGACGACGACGCTCATGCCGGCCATCGCCGCACTCGCCGGATTGGTGCCATGCGCGGATGACGGGATCAGGCAGACGGTGCGGTGGCCTTCGCCGCGCGAGCGGTGATAGCCGCGAATGGCGAGCAGCCCGGCATACTCGCCCTGGCTGCCGGCATTGGGCTGCAGGCTGACCGCATCGAAGCCAGTGATCTCCGACAGCCAGCCTTCCAGTTCGCCGACCATCGCGCGATAGCCTGCCGAATGCCCGGCCGGCGCGAATGGATGCAGATTGGCGACGCTTGGCCAGCTCACCGGCATCATCTCGGCGGCGGCGTTGAGCTTCATCGTGCAGGAGCCGAGCGGGATCATGGCGCGGTCGAGCGCCAGGTCCTTGTCGGCCAGCCGGCGCAAGAAGCGCATCATCTCCGTTTCCGAGTGGTTTTCGTGGAAGACCGGCTGGCTGAGAAACGCCTTACCGCGTGGCTTGCCCGGAGTGGTGCTGGTGCCAGCAGCGCCTGCCTTGGCGCCGAACAGTGCTGCAATGGCGTCCAGATCGGCATCGGTCGAGGTCTCGTCGAAGCTGATGCCGATGTGGTCGGCGTCGATGACGCGCAGCAATCGGCCGGTCTTTTCAGCAGCGGCGGCGATCGCGCCGGCTCTGCCTTTCACTCCCACCGTCACCGTGTCGAAGCGGCTTGCGCCAAGCACCGAAATTCCTGACGCGGTGAGACCGGTCGCCAGCCGGTTGGCCAATGAATGGATTCGGCCGGCAATCGCCTGCAGCCCGGCAGGGCCATGCCAGATCGCATAGGCCGTCGCCATGTTGGCGAGCAGCGCCTGCGCGGTGCAGATGTTGGAGGTCGCCTTGTCGCGGCGGATGTGCTGTTCGCGCGTCTGCAAGGCGAGACGATAGCCCGGGCGGCCCTTGCTGTCAGTGGACTGGCCGACAAGACGGCCGGGCATCAACCGCGTCAGCCTGTCGGAAACAGCGCAATAGGCGGCGTGCGGCCCGCCAAAGCCCATTGGCACGCCAAAGCGCTGCATCGGGCCGACGGCGATGTCGGCGCCAAGCGTAGCCGGCGCGTCGGTCAGCGTCAGGCCGAGCGGATCGGCAATGAAAACGACCAGCGTGCCGGTGGCGCGGGCCTTCTCGATTACCGCCTTGTGGTCGCCATAGACGCCAAACGTATCAGGCCAGGAGACCAGCAGAGCGGCGGTGTTGTCGTCGATCGTGTCGCCGTCGACCTCGATGCCGAGGGGCTCGGCGCGGGTGCGCACGACGTCGAGCGTCTGCGGGTGCGGCGTGCCGGCAAGCGCCACCTTGGTCCGCTTGTCGCGATGATGGCGCAACGCAATGCCGACCGCCTCGGCCACCGCCGTCGCCTCGTCGAGCAGCGAGGCCGACGCCACCGGCAGGCCGGTCAGCTCAGTGACCAAGGTCTGGAAATTGAATAGCATTTCGAGCCGGCCTTGGCTGATCTCAGCCTGGTAGGGAGTGTAAGCCGTATACCAGGCCGGGTTCTCGAACAGATTGCGCTGGATGACCGGCGGCACGTGGACGCCGTGGTAACCGGCACCGATAAAGCTCTTCAACACGGTATTTTTGGCCATCGTCGCCGAAAGCTCGGCCAGCGCCTCCGCTTCGCTCGCCGGGGCCGGCAAAGCCAGCGGCCGGTCGAGCCGGATCGATCTCGGCACAGCCTGGCTGATCAGCGTCTCGACTGAGGGAACGCCGATCGTCGCCAGCATGGCTCTGACGTCATTGAGGCCGGGGCCAATATGGCGGGCCGAGAAGGCGTAGGGTGCTGCGGTCATCTTCCTGGTCCTGCTTTCAACCAATATGGGCTTTGTAGGCGGTCTCATCCAGGAGACCTTCGAGTTGGCTTTCATCGGCCAGCCTCATCTTCCACAACCAGCCGTCGCTGGTCGCCGCCGAATTGACCAAAGACGGGTCCGACGAGAGCGAAGTGTTGGCCTCGGTGATCTCGCCGTCGACCGGTGCATAGACGTCCGATGCCGCCTTGACGGATTCGACCACGACGGCCGTATCGCCCTTGGCCAGCTTTTTCCCAAGCTCCGGCAATTCGACGAAGACGAGATCGCCGAGTTGCTCCTGCGCGTAGTCGGTGATGCCGACGGTGGCGATACCGCCTTCGACGCGGAGCCATTCGTGATCTTCGGTGAAATAGGTTTTTGCCATGAAGTTCATCCTTTGCGGTAGCGATGGGGCGTGAAGGGCAGGGGACTGATATCGACCGGGATTTTGGTCCCGCGAACGTCGGCGAAGAGTTTTGCGCCAGGTTTGGCCAGCGACGTCTGCACGTAACCCATGGCGACCGGATGGGCGGCCGAGGGGCCGAAGCCGCCGGAGGTGACGTGGCCGGCGGGATTGCCGTCGGTGTCGAAAAGGGCAGCGCCGGTGCGCACCGGCTGGCGGCCTTCCGGCTTCAGTCCAACGCGTTTCTGCGCCGGGCCGCGCTCCAGGATTGAACGCAATGCGTCGGCGCCGATGAAAGCGCCAGAGGCGCGAACCTCCTTTGGGATCGCCCACATCAGCCCGGCGCTGGTCGGGTCGATCTCAGGCGTGATGTCCAGCCCGTGCAGGCACAGCCCCGCTTCGAGCCGCAGGCTGTCCCGGGCGGCCAACCCAACCCACATCACGCGCTCGTCCTCGAGCAGCTTGGCGACGAGATTTCGCGCATCCGCTTCCGGCAGGCCGATCTCGAAACCGTCTTCACCGGTATAGCCCGACCGGCTCATGAACCAGTTTTCGCGGGGCTCAAAGCCGTGCATGAACAGCAGCGAGCCGGTCTCGATGCCGGCGCGGGACAGGGCGGCCCAGGCTTCAGGCCCCTGGACCGCCAGGAAGACGCGGTCGAGTGCATCGATCTTGGCATCAAAATCCCCCTTTGCCTCAACATCCAGGGCAAGCCCACGAAGGTGCTTTTCGTCGGCTTCGGCATTGCCGGCATTGGCGACGACCATGAAGCGTGCCTGGCCGAGCCTGGTGACGATCAGATCGTCGAGGATGCCGGCGGCTTCATTGAGAAAGAACGTGTATTTGGACTGGGAAACTTCAAGCGCGCCGGCGTCGAACGGGCAGGCACGATTGAGCAGTGCTTCAGCGCCCGAGCCACTGATCTCGAACAGCTTCATGTGCGAGATGTCGAACAGGCCGGCATGCTCGCGGGTATGAAGGTGCTCCTTCATCACGCCGGCCGGATAGGTCAGCGGCATCGACCAGCCGGCGAACGCGCCAAAGCGCGCACCGGCGGCCGCGTGCAGGTCTTCGAGGGGAAGGTGTTTGGTGTCGTCGCCCGTCATGTCGTCTCCAGAGTCGCACGCAATCGGCCGCGAGTGGCGACCAGTCCGTGCCCCTCTGTCTGAAGCCTGAGAGACTCGCGCCCCGTAACTCTGTCGGCAGCGCTTACACCTTCGGCGCGGGGGCAAGCCCCGACTTTCCAGAGTGTCTTTCCCGTCTACGGTTCTTTTGCCTGAGAGATTTCGGGCGATTTCCCCTTCGGCGGCAGCTCTCGCTGCTCTCTCCCGCAAACAGGTAGGACTCAATTTGAGCCCTCGACTCGCCATCCATAGCCTGCGGGCGACACCTTGTCACCTGCCAGCGACACCTTACCGACAAGTCTTCGCTAACCACGCGGTTTGCCGGTTTCTCAACGAACTCCCGATATATTGGGTCCAAACGACGTTCGGACGGGGAACGAAATGGGCGAATTAACGATGAGCGCGCCTGTGGCCGGGCTGACCTCGAAAAATCGGATCACAGCGGAAGACGTGGTCATGCTGCGCCGCGACGTGTTTGGCGACGGCGTGGTGACGCGCGGCGAGGCCGAGGCGCTGTTTGCGCTCGACGCAACGGCCAAGGACAAATGCGCGCAATGGCCTGTTTTTTTCGTCGAAGCTGTGACCGACTTCATCGTTCATCAGGAAAAGCCGGCGGGCTATATCTCGCAGGACAATGCCGACTGGCTGGTCCGAGCGATTTCGCGCGACGGCATGGTCGATAGCCGGACCGAACTCGAATTGCTGGTGCATGTGCTGGAAAAGGCGAAATCGTCGCCGAACGGGCTTTGCGTCTATGCGCTGGCGCAGGTCGCCAATGCCGTTCTGGACGGCAAGGGGCCGCTGATGCACGACGGCAAGCTGGTTCCCGGCCTGATCGCCAAGGCGGAAGTCGAGCTTCTGCGCCGCATCCTCTATGCCCATGGCGGCGACGGCAACATCGCGATCACCCGCGCCGAGGCCGAGATGCTGTTCAAGATCAATGAGCGGACAGCGGCAGCCAACAACGATCCGTCATGGAATGATCTGTTCGTCAAAGCAATCGCCAATTTCGTCATGTGCTCGGCCGGCTACGAAGCGCCGATGCGCGACGTGGCGCTGCGCCGGGATTCTTTCTTCGAGCAGGCGGAACCGGAGATCGGCAGTTTCTTTGGCCGCATGGTATCGGGCGGCCTTGCCGGCATCATGGAAGCCTATCGCGCGCCGGGCGATATCGAATCCGAATGGGAATCGAAGAACAAGGCAGCCGAGGCACTGGCCCGCCGCGCCGAAACCATCGACGCCAGCGAGGCGAAGTGGCTGGCTGAGCGCATCGGCCGCGACCGGCCGCTGCGCGAGAACGAGCGCGCGCTGCTGACACTGATCGAGCATGCCTCGCCGGAAATCCATCCGGTGCTCAAACCGCTAATCGACAAGGTCGCTTGAGCAAAAGCACTAAAACACTGATCGGAAATGGCGGAGCTATGGCCTCAAATGCCGCCGTACCAGTCGTAGCCATTGTCCTCCCAGTAGCCGCCCCTGCCGCCGCCGATATTGGCGAAACCGTCGACCAGTTCGATCTTGCGGAGATATTTCGGCATCTTGTAACCGATCTGGCGCTCGACGCGGACACGCAGCGGCGCGCCGTTCTCGACCGGCAGCGGCTTGCCGTTCAAGCCATAGGCAAGGATCGTCTGTGGGTGACGGGCATCGATCAGGTCGATCGAACCGTAATATTTGATGGCGCCTGACAGGCTGCGGTCGATCGTGTCGAGGCAATGAAACATCACGTAACGCGCCTGCGGCTTGACCACCGCCTGATCAAGCACCAGCGACAGCGGCGTGCCGGTCCATTTGGCGATGCAGCTCCAGCCTTCGACGCAGTCGTGGCGGGTGATCTGGGTGCGGCTTGGCATGTTCATCAGCTGCTCGCGCGTCAGCGACAGCGGCTTTTCGACGAGGCCGGAAACCTCGAGCCGCCAGTCGGCGAAATTGTTGGCGAGCAGGCCCTTGTAGACATCGTCGTCCGGCGCGGTGACGCCGTTCGGCCGCTGCGGCTGGCGAATGTCGGCTTCGGTGAATTCCGGCGCCAGCGAATCGCCGGCAAGCAGGCGTTGTGCGCGCCAGGTAAGGCCGTTGGCGCCTTCGAGGAAGCTGCGCAGGCCGTCGCCCACGCCAAGCTGGCTGTCGAAAGCATCGCAACCCGACAGCATGATGCCGGAGACGCCGAGGCTGGCCGAGGTCAGGAATTTTCTTCGGCTTATCTGTAGTTTGGGGCTGATCTCAAACTTCGCCATCTCACGCACTCCTCTGGGGCGTCTTGCTGCCATGGGCCGCCGGCGGATCGGTTCGGTACCAGCCGGTGATGATGGAACGCAACTCGTTGATCGGGCCGGCGGCGAAGATCATCAGTATATGGACGATGAAGAAGCCGACGAGCAGCAGCATTACGATGAAATGAATCGTCCGCGCCGTCTGCCGGCCGCCGAGCAGATCGTTGAGGAACGGCAGCACCGCGTTCATGCTCGGCGACATGGCAAGGCCGGTGATGATCATCAGCGGCAGTAGCACGAACATGACGCCGCCATAGGCGATCTTCTGCAGCGTGTTGTACTCGCGCCTGTGGTGGAACTTGAGCCTGGCATGATCGGTGATGTCTCGCGGCAAGCGCCTGAGATCGTCGATGCGCGGGGCAAGATCGCGGCGCAGATGGCCGTTGATCAGGCTGGCGACCAGCCAGACGACCAGTGTCGTGGTCAGTATCCAGGCGAAGAAGAAATGGACGACGCGGGCGGTGCCGAGGTCGTAGTAGGAGGGGATCGTCGCCCAGGACGGGAAGGCGCGGGACGTCTCCCGACCCGCCGGCCCCGACCAGCCGAGCACACCGGTCGTATCGAAGCGCTTGCCGAAGATTTCGGTGTAGCCGCGCGGACCGTTTGCGGTGTTCTCGGCGCCGATGGCGAAGATGGTGTTGTTGTATGCGAATCCCGACTCCTTGCCGATATAGAGCTGGGGGCGGGCGTTGAAGATCTGCAGGCCGGAAAGCAGCATGAAGAACAGCGAGATGGCCCAGAGCCAGTGCGTCAGCCGAGTCCAGCGCGACTGCCGGTAGATCAGCGTTGCGTCCTTCGGCGCGGCAGTATCTGGCCCGACGGTGGATTGGCTCCTGACAACCGATTCCATTTTTTCGCGTCCTTCCGGCCGCTCAGTCGGCCTTTCCGATCGTTCTCCTCCCAATACGTTGCCAGCCAAAGCGATGTTTCATCCGATCACGAAATTATTACGGCCTGCCTGGTACTACCGGCTCCCGAGACTAACGGCGAGGTTGACCGCGGCGGCGACGATCACTGTATTGAAAAAGAACGACACGATCGAATGCAAGAGCACGATGCGACGCATTTGCGTGGTCGAAACCGCGGTATCGGAGGTTTGTGAAGTCATGCCGACGGTGGTCGAGAAATAGAGGAAATCCCAGCCGTCCGGCCGCTCCTTACCCGCAAACACGAGGCCGCCGACGGGCTTTCTCTGCTTCGCTTTGCTGCCGGGGTCGGTCTCTTCATCGTTCAGCCAGTAAACATGGGCGTAATGCAGCGCCGTCATGGCGTGGATGGTGAACCAGCCGAGCGGGATCGACAGCAGCGCGAAGGTGAGTTCGACAGGATGCGCGCTGCGCTCGCGATTGATCAATTGGAACAACGAGATGATGGCGACGGCGACGACAATCAGCGTCACGCCAAAGATGACCAGCACCGGCTGGTCGGTGGCGCGGGCATTCTTGCTCAGATAGCGGTCGGTGAGCAGCGGCATCTGGGCGACGACGATGACGGTGTAGGCGGCGAAAAACGCATTGGCGCCGATCGAAAAGGCGAGCGGAGTGCGCAAGAGCAGCGCGATCGCCAGCGCCACTACACCGATGCAGGCCGACACCGCGAACTGCATGTGGCGGTGAAGTGGTTTCTTCAGGGGCATCTCGGTCGTCATGGCCCGGCCTCTGATGGCGGTCCGTCTTACGCCGCTCGTCTTTTAGGACTCGGACATTATAACACTTTTGACTGTGCCCATGATGCCGAAGATCGATTCCCGATTTTGCTGCGCGATCTCCGGTTCAAAGCGCTAGCCCGGTGCGGCGGATTTCAGCGCACGCCGCAAGATGCGGTCGAGCTCGCCGAGAAACCGTGAGCGGTCCTGCGGCGCGAAACCGGCATTGTAGCCCTTGCTCTCGCCGGTCTCGCGCAGATGCTGCTTGAGGTCGCGCATGGCCACCGCCATGCCGATCGTTTCCGGCGTGAACGGGCGCCCGGTCGGCCCAAGCACGTGGGCGCCGAGTGCCACCGTGCGGGCGGCAAGCGGGATGTCGGCTGTCACCACGATGTCGTTGGGCTTGGCATTGTCGACGATCCAGTCGTCCGCCGCGTCGGCGCCCTTGGAAACGACGACGTTGCGGATCATCGGATCGCGCGACGGGCGCAGGCCGCCATTGGAGACGAAGGTGACGACGATGCCATGGCGCTCGGCGACTTTCTCGACCTCAGCCTTCACCGGACAGGCATCGGCATCGACGAGAATCTGTAGGCGGCTTCGTTCTTGGTTGATGTTAGTCGTGTTCATACGGCGTGAATTTCAGCTCGTAGCCGCGCGGCTCGGTGCCGGGCGGCTCAGTGGGCTCAGTGTCATAGACGTAAATTCTTCCAGTGGAGGAGAAACCAATGTGTTGGCCGATGGTGCGTATCATATCGATCGCTTGATCCGCGTCCGACGCCCAAACTTTCATTCCAAAGAAAGCCGGCCCGGGCTCTGTTTCAAAGTCCTCATTGGGAGATACAACCTCGCCCTCGGCCAGAACCGTGAAGTGACGGAACGCTGTCTTCATCCGCCCGTTCCGGAGCTTCAGTCTCCAATTCTTGAGAGTCTCAGGATTCATGGGAGTGCCTGATTAACTTCGCGGTGACTGCGAACGGCAATACGATCGCGAATTTTAACCTCCTTACCTAGTAAACCACCACGCTCCTGATGCTCTTGCCCTGATGCATCAGGTCAAAACCCTTGTTGATGTCCTCCAGCTTCAGCGTGTGGGTGATCATCGGGTCGATCTCGATTTTGCCGTCCATGTACCAGTCGACGATCTTCGGCACGTCGGTGCGGCCGCGCGCGCCGCCAAAGGCGGTGCCCATCCAGGTGCGTCCGGTGACCAGCTGGAACGGCCGCGTCGAGATCTCCTGGCCGGCGCCGGCAACGCCGATGACGACCGACTTGCCCCAGCCGCGGTGCGATGCTTCAAGGGCCTGCCGCATCACCTTGGTGCTGCCCGTGCAGTCGAACGTATAGTCGGCGCCGCCGATCTGGTCGGCGCCGCGCTTGGTCATGTTGACGAGATAGGGCACGATATCGCCATCGATCTCCTTCGGATTGACGAAATGCGTCATGCCGAATTTCTCGCCCCATTCCTTCTTGTCGTTGTTCAGGTCGACGCCGATGATCATATCAGCGCCGGCAAGGCGCAGCCCCTGGATGACGTTGAGGCCAATGCCGCCGAGGCCGAAGACGGCGGCCGTGGCGCCGATCTCGACCTTGGCCGTGTTGATCACCGCGCCGATGCCGGTGGTGACGCCGCAGCCGATGTAGCAGATCTTGTCGAAGGGGGCGTCGGGATTGACCTTGGCCACCGCGATCTCGGGCAGCACGGTGAAGTTGGAGAAGGTCGAGCAGCCCATGTAGTGGAAGATCTTGTCATTGCCGATCGAGAAGCGCGACGAGCCGTCCGGCATCAGGCCTTGCCCCTGCGTGGCGCGGATCGCGGTGCACAGATTGGTTTTCCTGGACAGGCAGGACGGGCATTGCCGGCATTCCGGCGTGTAGAGCGGGATGACGTGGTCGCCCTTCTTGACCGAGGTGACGCCCTTGCCGACATCGACGACGATGCCTGCACCCTCATGGCCGAGGATCGCTGGAAAGATGCCTTCAGGATCGGCGCCCGACAGCGTGAATTCGTCGGTGTGGCAGATGCCGGTCGCCTTGATCTCGACCAGCACCTCGCCGTTGCGCGGGCCGTCGAGGTCGACCTCCAGGATCTCCAGCGGCTTTCCGGCAGCGACTGCCACAGCGGCACGGGTTTTCATCGGGGCTCTCCTCTCCAGCCAAATCGGCAATCGAGGCGAGCTTTAGCGTATCTGCAGGTTCTGGACTATGGGACGAATTGACAGCTCGTGACCGGGTTTTGGTCGGTGTCAGCCGACTTGCGCCCGGGATATGCGCCAACTTGCCTTGACCGGCCGGGCGAAGCCCATCAAAGAAAGGCAGCCGAGGGAACGCAACCCGCATGTTCGCAAAAATCCTGATCGCCAATCGCGGCGAGATCGCCTGCCGCGTCATCAAGACGGCGCGCAAGATGGGCATCGCCACCGTCGCGGTCTATTCGGATGCCGATCGCGACGCCGTGCATGTCGAGATGGCCGACGAGGCTGTGCATATCGGGCCTTCGCCGGCCGCGCAGAGCTATCTGGTGCCGGAGAATATCATCGCCGCCTCCAAGGCGACCGGTGCTGAAGCCGTGCATCCCGGCTACGGGTTTTTGTCCGAACGCGCATCCTTCTGTGAAGCGTTGGAGAAAGAAGGCATCATCTTCATCGGCCCGAAACCCAAAGCGATCAGGGCGATGGGCGATAAGATCGAATCGAAGAAATTCGCCAATGCTGCAAACGTGTCGACGGTACCCGGCTGGCTTGGCGTCATCGAGAATGCCGGTCATGCCGAGAAAATAGCCGGCGAGATCGGCTATCCCGTGATGATCAAGGCCTCGGCCGGTGGCGGCGGCAAGGGCATGCGCATCGCCTGGAGCAAGGCCGAGGTGCGCGACGGGTTCCACCGGGCGCGGTCCGAGGCCAAAAGCTCGTTCGGCGACGACCGCGTCTTCATCGAGAAGTTCGTGGTCAATCCGCGCCACATCGAGATCCAGGTGCTGGCCGACGCGCACGGCAACGCGCTTTATCTCGGCGAGCGCGAATGCTCGATCCAGCGCCGCAACCAGAAGATCGTCGAAGAGGCGCCTTCGCCCTTCCTCGACGCCAAGACCCGGAAAGCCATGGGCGAGCAGTCGGTGGCGCTGGCCAGGGCGGTCGACTATCAGAGCGCCGGCACGGTTGAGTTCATCGTCGACAGCGAAAAGAACTTCTATTTCCTTGAAATGAATACACGATTGCAGGTCGAGCACCCGGTAACCGAGCTCGTCACCGGCATCGATCTGGTCGAGCAGATGATCCGCATAGCTGCCGGCGAAAAGCTCGCTATCAAGCAAAGCGATGTCAAGCTGAACGGCTGGGCGGTGGAAAGCCGGCTCTACGCCGAGGACCCGTATCGCAATTTCCTGCCGTCGATTGGCCGGCTGACGAGATACCGGCCACCGGAAGAGGGACGGTTCGGCGACGTCGTCGTCCGAAACGATACCGGCGTCACCGAGGGTTCGGAAATCTCGATGTTCTATGATCCGATGGTCGCCAAGCTGTGCACCTGGGCACCGACGCGGCTCGCCGCCATCGACGCCATGTCGGAGGCGCTCGACAGCTTCGTCGTCGACGGCATCGAGCACAACATGCCGTTCCTGGCGGCGCTGATGCAGCATCCGCGCTGGCGGGAAGGGCTGATATCGACCGCCTTCATATCAGAGGAATATCCTGATGGCTTCGCGCCGATCGCGCCTGATAGCCAGGAAAAGGCCATTTTCGCAGCCATCGCCACCGCGGTCGAACTGCTGCGCCGCGACCGGCTCGACCGGCTGGGCGGGCGGCTGGCGCCGCATTCGGGTGCCCTGAAACGCGACTGGGTGATCAAGATCGGCGAGGATTACCTTTCGGCCTCTGTCCTTGGAGGCATGATTTCCATTCCGCTGGAGCTCCACATGTCGATCGACGGTGGCAAGGCGCTGACGGTGGCGTCCGACTGGCGGCCGGGCGATCTCATCTGGCGCGGCACGGTCGGCGGTAGCAGGGTTGCCGCGCAGATCAGGCCGGTGCCGAACGGATTTCGCATCGCCTGGAAAGGCATGTCGGTGACGGCACGCGCCATGCTGCCGCGCACCGCGGAGCTCGAAAGGCTGATGCCGGAAAAAGTGGCGCCCGACACGTCGAAGATGCTGCTCTGCCCGATGCCCGGCCTCGTCGTGTCGATTGCCGTTGCCGAGGGGCAGGAGGTCAAGGCCGGCGAGACGCTGGCGGTCGTCGAGGCGATGAAGATGGAAAACGTGCTGCGCGCCGAGCGCGATCTTACCGTGTCGAAACTCAAGGCTAAGCCGGGCGACAGCCTCGCAGTCGATGCGGTGATCATGGAATTCGCGTGAGGCTGAAACCCGCCTCGACGCCCGTCAGAAGTTGGCGGGACAGCGCCCTTTCTGCATCCTACGAGATTGGCGAAAGCCGAGATGACAGCCAATCCCCCACTGGAGGGGGAGATGTCGGGCAGGACAGGGGGGCGCGAAGGAACGCGACTTCCAAAGCACGCTCACTGGAGGATGGACGAGGCGAGGCCGTGAGGAATTCAACTTTTCTGCTGTCGCAACGTATTTGTTCTTGCTTTGTTCCGGCAGCTATGTTACTAATCTTGGTATGGTGCTGGTTGGCGCCGACGGTTTTTTGTTTCAGGCTTCTTTTCGACTAACGTGGTGGGTGCTGCGGACTTAACTCGGCTCCTCGCGCCACGGCTCGACGTCGCAAAGGGCGTCAATCCACGCATGAAAACTTGGTGCAACCTCATCGACGGTTCTAAAGTCGTGATCGAAGAACCAAATTGCCCGCATGCCGGCGCTGTCACCGCCGAGCTGGTCTGCATTGAAGCAGAACTTGTTTCCGGACCCATCGCTCGCGATAGCCACAAGCCGATCGGGCATCCCGATCTCACGCCAGCTAAGCGTTTCCTCAACGATCTCCTTCGGAGAATAGAAGTCATGAAGATCATGCAGATCCAGTTCACGCTCGACGATCGCGTCTAACAGCGCGATTGTGGGCCGAGGCAACCCGACGTCAAGTACTGCTTGTCGATAGTCTTCGGGAAAGTGGACGCCCAGCTGCTGCTCAGCAGCACCCAAATCCTCCTCTGAGACTGACTCAGGGGATATGTAGGGATGGTCCACTTCTC
Organism: Mesorhizobium sp. f-mel; assembly: GCF_053850215.1. Taxonomy (NCBI): domain Bacteria; kingdom Pseudomonadati; phylum Pseudomonadota; class Alphaproteobacteria; order Hyphomicrobiales; family Phyllobacteriaceae; genus Mesorhizobium; species Mesorhizobium sp. f-mel. The sequence continues at coordinate 27,789 of NZ_JBSPTO010000025.1, read as the reverse complement.
AACGAATCGCGAAAGTGACATGCGCGCTACTTCCAACACGGAGTAGACTTGGCAGCTTGGGAACGCATGGCAACGCCCGCTTCCCAGCCATCTCGGTGAATCCGAGTTTATGGGTTCACGGCCTAATCACTACCGCTGGACTCGTGTTACCTGCTGCCGGACAATACATTTTCCCGGCTGAGTCCTTCCAAGCGGCGCTAAAAAAACCATGGCGAATGAGACACTTCCACGCGACCCGTTGCGGCGTGAGGCCTTCATGAAGGCATCGCGGCCGGAAGCGCCTGCGCGGCCGTTCATTCATCTGCGCGTGCATTCGGCCTATTCGCTGCTCGAAGGCGCACTGCAGCTCGGCACCGTTGTCGGCCATGCGGTGAAGGATGACGCCCCGGCCATCGCCGTCACCGACACCAACAATCTGTTCGGCGCGCTCGAATTTGCGCAAAAGGCGGTAAAGGAGGGCATTCAGCCGATCATCGGCTGCCAGACCGCTCTCGCCTTTTCCGGTGAAGCGAGCGACAGCCAGCGCGACCGCAGACGGCAAGGCCCGGAAATGCGGCCCGTGGTCCTGATCGCGGCGACCGAGGCCGGCTACAGCAATCTGGTAAGGCTGGTCAGCCGGGTCTATCTCGAAACGCCGCCCGGCGAGGCCGTGCATCTGACGACCGAGATGCTGCACGGCCATTGCGACGGCCTGATCTGTCTCAGCGGCGGGCCGCGCGGCCCGATCGGCAATGCTCTGAAAGAGGACCGCCGCGACCTCGCCGAGACGCGGCTTTTGGCGCTCAAGGCGCTGTTCGGCGACCGGCTCTATGTCGAGCTGGAACGGGTTTTCGGTTATGACCGGGCCATCGAAAAATCGTCAGTCGACCTCGCCTACATCAATGACTTGCCGCTGGTTGCCACCAACGAGGCGTTTTTCTCCTCGCGCGACGACTATGAGGCGCATGATGCGCTGATCGCCATCGCCGAAGGTTCGGTGGTCGCCGTGGACAATCGCCGGCGCCTGTCGCCCGACAATTTTCTGAGAAGCCAGGCTGACATGGCGAGGCTGTTCGCCGATCTGCCGGAAGCGATCGACAACACCGTCGAAATCGCGCTGCGCTGCTCCTACTATCCCAAGACCCGCAACCCGATCCTGCCCCGCTTTGCCGGCGGCGACGTCGCCGACGCCGATGCGGCGGTGAAGGCGGAGGCGCAGGAGCTTGCCAGACAGGCGCATGAAGGGCTGGAGGCGCGGCTCGCAGCGCACGGCCCGACCGCTGGCTACACAGCCGAACAATATCGCGAAAGGCTGGATTTCGAGCTCGGGGTCATCGAGAGGATGAAATATCCCGGCTACTTCCTGATCGTCGCCGACTTCATCAAATGGGCGAAGGCGCAAGGCATTCCGGTCGGGCCGGGCCGCGGATCGGGCGCCGGCTCGCTGGTTGCATATTCGACGACCATCACCGACATCGATCCGCTGCGCTTCTCGCTGCTGTTCGAGCGCTTCCTCAATCCAGACCGCGTGTCGATGCCCGACTTCGACATCGATTTCTGCCAGGACCGGCGCGAGGAGGTCATCCGCTACGTCCAGCAGAAATACGGTCGCGACCAGGTCGGCCAGATCATCACCTTCGGCACGCTGCAGGCCCGCGCAGTGCTTCGCGATGTCGGCCGGGTGCTGCAGATGCCCTATGGCCAGGTCGACAAGCTCTCTAAGATGGTGCCGTCGAACCCAGCCAATCCGGTCAAGCTCGCCGACGCCATCGCCAACGAGCCGCGCTTTGCCGAAGAGGCCGAGCGCGAGCCGATCGTGCAGACGCTGCTCGACATGGCGCAGAAGCTGGAAGGGCTCTACCGCCACGCCTCGACGCATGCCGCCGGCATCGTCATCGGCGACCGGCCACTGTGGGAGCTGGTGCCAATGTACCGCGACCCGCGCTCCGACATGCCGGTCACCCAGTTCAACATGAAGTATGTCGAGCAGGCCGGGCTGGTGAAGTTCGACTTCCTCGGCCTGAAGACGCTGACGGTGCTGGAGACCGCGGTCAAGCTGATCCGCCGCCGCGGCATCGAGATCGATCTCGCCCACATTCCGCTCGACGACCCCGATACCTATGCCATGCTGTCGCGCGGCGAAGTGGTCGGCGTGTTCCAGGTGGAAAGTGCAGGCATGCGCAAGGCGCTGATCGGCATGCGCCCCGACTGCATCGAGGACATCATCGCGCTGGTCGCGCTTTACCGGCCGGGGCCGATGGAGAACATCCCGACCTACAACGCCAGAAAGCATGGCGAGGAGGAGATGGCGTCGATCCATCCAAAGATCGACCATCTGGTGAAGGAGACGCAAGGCGTAATCGTCTACCAGGAACAGGTGATGCAGATCGCGCAGGAGCTTGCCGGCTATTCGCTGGGCGAAGCCGATTTGCTGCGCCGCGCCATGGGCAAGAAGATCCGCGCCGAGATGGACAAGCAGCGCGAGCGCTTTGTTTCGGGCGCGGTCGAGCGCGGCGTCGGCAAGCCGCAAGCCGACTTCATTTTCGACCTGCTGGCCAAGTTCGCCGACTACGGTTTCAACAAGTCGCATGCGGCCGCCTATGCCGTCGTCTCCTATCAGACGGCCTATCTGAAGGCGCACTACCCGGTCGAGTTCCTGGCCGCGTCGATGACGCTCGACATGGGCAACACCGACAAGCTCGCCGATTTCCGCCAGGATGCGCTGCGCCTCGGCATCGACGTCGTGGCGCCGTCGGTGATATCAAGCTTCCGGGCCTTCGAAGTCGGCGAGAACCGGATCTTCTATTCGCTGGCCGCGCTCAAGGGCGTCGGCGACGCGGCGGTCGAGCATATCGTCGCCATGCGCGGCGAGAAACCGTTCAAGAACCTCGCCGATTTCTGCGAAAGGGTCGATCCGAAGATCGTCGGCAAGCGCGTCTTCGAAAGCCTGATCATGGCCGGCGCGCTCGACTGCTTCGGCCACGACCGCGCCGCGATGATGGCGGGCGTCGAGCGGATGATGGGGCTGGCGTCGCTGGCGCAGCAGAATGCAATGTCGGGCCAGCACGACATTTTCGGTGCTTCGCTCGGCGCACAGTCGCAGGCGCTCAACCTGCCGGCGACCGACCCGTGGCTTGCCGCCGACCGCCTGCACCGTGAATTCCAGGTGGTCGGCTTCTATCTCTCCGCGCATCCGCTGGACGAATACAAGGCGGCGCTGCAGAAGATGCGGGTGCAGAACTGGGCCGAGTTCTCGGCCGCGGTCAAACGCGGTGCTGCCGCCGGGCGGCTTGCCGGCACCGTCACCACCAAGCAGGAGCGCAAGACGCGCACCGGCAACAAAATGGGCGTCGTGCAGTTCTCCGACACGTCGGGCCAGTATGAAGCGGTGCTTTTTTCCGAAGGTCTGGCGCAGTATCGCGACCTGCTCGAGCCCGGCCGATCGGTGGTGATCACCGTTTCGGCCGAGGACAGGCCCGAAGGCGTCAATCTGCGCATCCAGACGGTGCAGTCGCTGGAGGACGAGGCAAGCCGCATCCAGAAGGCCTTGCGCATCTTTGTCAGGGATGACCGACCGGCGTCGGCGATTCAATCGCAGCTTACCCAGCGCGGCGATAGCCAGGTGAGCATTATCGTCATCAAGGATGAGGCGCAGGGCGAGGTCGAGATCGAACTGCCCAACCGTTACCGCGTCTCGCCGCAGATCGCATCGGCCATGCGCGCGGTGCCGGGCGTGGTGGAAGTGGAACTGGTGTGAGCTAACGCGTCGCCGCCACACTGGGCATCGCAGACCACTCAAGGACGGAAAACGCACCAGCGGCGAACTTGCCGCGTTGACCAATACCCATCCGCAAGCGCTCTACCGGCTGCTGCGCGCCCTGGCATCGGTCGGCGTGTTCCATGAAGCGGAAGACCGGTTTTTCTCGCTGACCCCGGTTGGCGGCGCGTTGCGATCCGATGTTCAGCATTCGGTCGCACCGTGGGCGATTCTGGCCGGACGGCCGTATTTCCGTCAGGCATGGAGCGATCTGCTGCACAGTGTCAGCACCGGCGAAAATGCCTTTCGCCACGCTCATGGCAAGGGCGTTTGGGAATACCGGGCGGAGCATCCGGAAGAGTCCGTCATCTTCGACCGGGCGATGACGGCCATGTCGCGTGGCGTCGCCGCCGCGGTGATCGCGGCCTACGACTTCCGGCCGTTCTCTGTTGTCATGGATGTCGCGGGCGGGCAGGGCGCGCTGCTTGCCGAAATTCTCTGCCGCAATCCCGGCCAGCGCGGCATTCTTTTCGATCAGCCGCACGTCGTGGCGAAGGCCGGCCCGGTCTTTGACGCCGCGGGCGTGGCCAATCGATGCGACATCGTCGCCGGCGATTTCTTCGTCTCAGTGCTCGAGGGCGCCGATGCGGTTGTGCTTAAATGGATCCTGCACGACTGGGACGACGACACAAACATCCGGATCCTGAAAACCTGCCGCCGGGCGATGCGCCCAGACGGCAAACTGCTGGTGCTTGAGAGCATTCTGGCGCCGTCCAACGAAGGGCGCCGGCGCAAAATTCGGCGATCTGAACATGCTGGTCATGCCGGGCGGGCAGGAGCGCACGGCAGAAGAATTCGAGTTGCTGCTTGCGGCGACGGATTTCCAGGTCGCCAATATCGTTGAAGCTGGACCTCGCATCAGCATCATCGAGGCGGAACCGGTCTGATCGCTTTCCGGGTATGAAACGCTCCGGATGTTCTCAAGCCACAGCGGCTTCACCCTGCTCTGCCCCACTGGACGGCTGTCGCAGCGAGCGTTATCGCAGTTGTCATGAAGGCGCCAGACAGGGACGGAGCTCGGGATTCAGCCTTGACGCGGCTGCGCGGCACGCTGCGCAAGCTGTATCACGGGCGCACGCCCGCGGCTTTCCGGTTTCAACTGGTCGCGATCATCATCGACCTTGCCATCATCGCCTTCTTCATCGCCACACCGGTGATCCAGGAGTCGCCTTCGTTCCTCTGGCTCGATTATTCCGTGGCAGCGCTTGTCGCCGCCGACATGATTGCGCGGCTGCTTGCCTCCAACGACATGCTGCGCCTGATGAAACAGCCGGCGTCGTGGGTCGATGCATTTATCCTGCTGACGCTGCTGATGCCTTCAGCGCTAGCCAATCTGGGCTTCCTGCGCATATTGCGGCTGTGGTCGCTGTCGCGCAGCGGCGCGCTGTGGCGGTATCTCGAGATGCGCGGCCTCAAAAAATGGCGCGAGGCGAGCCACGCAGTCATCAATCTCCTGACATTCCTCCTTGTCATCACCGGTTTTGTCTACACCTTCTTCTTCCGCACTGGGGCCGGTCTCGAAGGCTATGTCGACGCGCTCTACTTCACTGTCGCCACGGTGACCACGACCGGCTTCGGTGACATCGTCCTGCCGGGTATCGCCGGCAAGCTCACCGCCATCGTCACCATGATCATCGGCATATCGCTGTTCGTCAGGCTGGCGCAGGCGCTCTTCCGTCCCAACAAGGTGTTTTTTCCTTGCCGGCAATGCGGCCTTCAGCGGCATGAAGCCGACGCCGTCCACTGCAAGGCCTGCGGGCATATCCTCAACATCCCCGACGAAGGCGACTAGGATGCGAGGTTAGAGCGCGGTTTTGGTGGAACTAAAACCGCGCTCTAACTCTTTGCTTTCACGCATTTTGTCGGACGCCAAACGAAGATGCTTGGCTGCAAAATGCTAAGACGCTGCCACTTCCGCTGGTTTGCTCGCTTTTTTCTGCAGATTGAGCAGATTGCCCAACAGGATCAGCAAGGCGCCGCCGGCGGTGAAAGCATCGATCTGCTCGTGGTAGAGCAGCCAGCCGATCAGCGCTGACAGCGGCACGCGCAAAAAGTCCATCGGCGAGATGACGGTCGCGTCGGCATAGGCGAGCGCGCGGGCCATGCAGAAATGCGACGACATGCCGGTGAAGGCGATCAGCAGGATCCACGGCCATAGTTCGAGCGGCGGGTTGCGCCATTCGTAGAGCGCCGGGATAAGGCCGAGCACCGACTGTATGACCAGCATCCAGAAGATGATGGACACGACGCTGTCCGTCCGCGTCAGCGATTTGACCAGGACCACAGATATGCCGAAGCAGACCGCGGCACCCAGCACGACGATATGTCCCGGATCGACGGAGCCGACGCCCGGACGGACGATGATCACCACGCCGATCAGTCCGAGCACGATGGCCGCAAGTCTTGGCCGGCTTAGTCTTTCACCAAGAAAGCCGACCGCCAGAATGGCCGTCCAGATCGGCGTCGTGAATTCGATGGAGATCAGCACGGCCAGCGGGATCAGCGTCAAGGCGTATAGCCATGCCGCCTGGCCGACAAAATGGACGACATTGCGGGCGATATGAGCCAAGGGGCGTTTGGTGCGCATTGCCGCAAAACCGCCTGATATCATCACCAGCGGCAGGAGGATGAAAAGGCCGATCACCGAGCGCAGCTCCAGCACCTGGAATACGTTGAGCTCGGCCGTCGTGGCGCGGCCGGCGACCGACATCGTCAGAAACGATGCGATCGACAGCGCCATCCAGAACGCGGCCTTGGGGATCGAGGGTGAGGGTGCCATGCGCGCTATGTCGCAAGCCGGGACTTTCACCGCAACCGCTAGTCGACGCATTCGGCTGGGCCAAAAGCGACGTGTTGCAAAACGGTCATGTTGAAGGCGGAACCTGCCGTCACGGCGGGCGTTGGTCCAACAGCCAGTACATATCGTCGTTCCGATATCAACGAGGAGAGATCCCATGAAATCATTTGCACGATTTGTACTTGCCGGCTGCCTGACGGCTGCGGCTGGCGCGGCTCATGCCGACGAGGCCGATTTTCTCCGCTCGTTCGAGGGAAACTTCGCCGGCAAGGGGACCGTCAAGGTAACCACCGAGGCGCCGACGGTGAGCGTCTCCTGCCGCTTCAATTCCGACGCGACATCGAGCTCATTGTCGCTGGACGGCACCTGCCGCGGTCTCGTCGTGGTGACGCGCGCCATCAGTGCCGATCTGAAGTCCCGCGGTACGAAGTACACCGGGACCTATGTCGGGTCCCGCACCGGGCCGGCGCAGCTCAGCGGCAGGCGCTCAGGCAATGCGATCAATCTCGGCATCCATTGGGCGAAGGAGGTCAACGGCGATCGCACGGCGCAAATGACCGTCGAGAAGAACGGCGAGGACGGCATGCGGCTGACCGTTATCGACGTCGATCCGAAAACCGGCGAGCGCGTTTTGACCAGCCGAATCGACTTGAGGCGCATCTGACAGCCGCTCTATCTTTTTGTTTGAGCATGATCTTTTCCGAACCGGATTCCACTTTTCGCTTACGCGGACCTCTCGGTTCAGAATCGTTCTCAGTCCTCGATCGGCTCGGGCGGGTGGGCGTTGCGCCCCTTGCCGAAGGTGTAGCCGGTCTCCACCGCCCTGCGGCCGAATTTATCGCGTAGCGTGTCGATGGCGCCTTCGGCCATGGCGCGCTTGCGCGACTGGATATCGACGAGGTCGGGCGGATCGGCCTTGTCGTCATTCGAGAGGTCGCTCACACCGATGCCGAGCAGCCGGTATCTTGTGCCGTCCGCTTCCTTGCGCAGCAGCTCGAGCCCGGTCGAAAAAATGCGGTCGGCCAGCCGTGTCGGGTCGCCGAGCTGGCGGTTGCGCGTGCGGGTCTTGAAATCCTGGGCCTTCAGCTTCAGCACGACGGTGCGCCCGGCAATACCGGATTTCTTCAGCCGGCCCGAGACCTTTTCCGACAGCGCTCTCAACACCGAAACCAATTCATCCAGGGAAGCGATGTCGGTGTCGAAGGTGGTCTCCGCCGATACGCTTTTCGCATCCTGGTCGGGATGGACGCGGCGGTCGTCCTCGCCGCGTGAAAGATGGTAGAGCCGGTCGCCCATCACGCCATAGCGGCGCATCAGGTCGCCGCGCTCCATGCGCTGCAACTGGCCAATCATCCGGACGCCGTCCCGTTCAAGCGTGGCGGCGAAAGCTTTTCCCACACCCCAGATCAGCGTCACCGGCTGCTCGGCCAAAAAGCCTGATGCCTCGGCCTCGCCGATCACTGAAAAGCCGCGCGGCTTGTGAAAGTCCGATGCCACCTTGGCCAGGAACTTGCAGTAGGAAAGGCCTGCTGAAACGGTGATGCCGATCTCCTTCTCCACGCCAAGCGCGAAGCGCGCCAGCACCACCGCCGGCGGCAAGCCATGCAGACGCTCGGTGCCGGCAAGATCCAGAAATGCTTCGTCGATAGAGATCGGCTCGACCAGCGGCGTCAGCGCCTGCATCATGGCGCGCACCTCGCGGCCGACGCGTGCATATTTTTCCATGTCCGGCGGGATGACGACCGCTTCCGGACAGGCTTCGAGCGCCTTGAACATCGGCATCGCCGAGCGCACCCCGTGGATGCGGGCGATGTAGCAAGCGGTGGAGACGACGCCGCGCTTGCCGCCGCCGATAATCAACGGCCGGTCCTTCAGCGCTGGGTTGTCGCGCTTTTCGACCGCCGCGTAAAACGCGTCGCAGTCGATATGGGCAAGATGCAGCCGGTAGAGCTCCGGATGGCGGGCAAGCCGTGGACTGCCGCAGCGTTCGCAGCGCCGTGCCTCGCCGCGCTGGAAGGTCAGGCAGTCGCGACAAAAACCGTGATCGGGATTGTTGACAGAGGCCGCCATCGCTGCGAACATAAAGAGAACAAAGGCAATGGTACGTCAGGACGGACGCCACGACAAGGCGGTGGGCCGGGAGAGAGCTCATGAATACGACCATAGCGCCGCTGGTGCCTGAACTTTGGGCTGATTTCGAAGATCTTTTCGGTAAGCAAGGCGCCTGCTACGGCTGCTGGTGCACACATTTCCGGCTGTCGCCGGCAGCGCGCCGCGCTAGCGACCGGGAGCGCAACAAGGACCACATCAGGGCGCGGATCGAGGCCGGGCCGCCACCGGGCCTGCTGGCGTTCGAGGATGGCAAGGCGGTCGGCTGGATGCAGATCGGCCCGCGCGCCGACGTGCCCGAATGGAACAATAAGGGCAGGGGATCGGCGCCCGTCGATCCCGCCGACGCCGTGGATCCGGGCGTGTGGGCGATTTCCTGCTTCTTCATCCGCGTCAAGGCGCGCGGCAGGGGCGTGACGCACCGGCTGGTCGAAGGCGGCATCGAGTTTGCTCGCCAGAATGGCGCGCGGCTGGTCGAGGCGTGTCCGATCGACGTGTCGAAAGATTCGCGTTCGATCGGGCTGTTCGTCGGATCGTCGCGGGTCTTCGAGAAAGCCGGCTTCGAGAGGCTGGTCGAGCGCAAGGCGGGCCGACCGCTGATGCGACTGGTGCTTTAACCAGTGCTGCTGCGCGCGCCGCTGCCGCGGCGGTCGCTCGGCGGCGGCCAAATCTCGTAGCCGGCCTGCATAATCAGACGGTCGACGTCCAGCAGGAATAAATCCGCCTGCTGCCCGTTCCTCCTCGGATTTTTCCATGGAGGCTATCGATGTTCCATTTTTCCCAGACCTCTCGCTCGATCCGGTTTGTCTGTCGGCCGGAAGATTATGGCGTCATCGCGCCGCCAGTGGCAGCCAAGACGGTTCTACCGGACTGGTTCCGCAAATTGCCGGCAGTCGATTCGCAGCATGCTTCGGCCACCAACAATGGTCTGACCGTCAAGCGCTGCATGCCGTTTCTCGATGCGATGACAACCGGCTGGATCCTGCCGCGGCGACCGTCCGCCTTGAGATCAAGAATGGCGGCCGAGCCGTCGAACCTGCCTATCCGGCGGCATACGCGGACGTGATCGCGGTGACGGCGGTGGACCGCATGAAACGCCCCTACAGGCGTGCCGGTCGCGGCGAGCATATCGACCTGGCCGCCCCCGGCGTCGAGGTGTGGACGGCCGCGTCGGTCAGCGGCGCACGGCCGAAGACCGATACCTCCTTCGCGGCGCCGTTTGTTGCCGCCGCAGCGGCGTTGATGAATTCGGCAAACAGCAGCGCCACCGCAGCCGACATTCATGATGCGCTCGGCAAGTCGGCGGAAGATCTCGGCGCGCCCGGCAAGGACGCCGTCTTCGGTTGGGGCCTGCTCAATGCCCGCGCCGCTTGCGTCGTCACGCCGAAGAAGGCGATGTGAAGCTCCGATGACGCGAGCTCTTGCTGGGGCGACAGGCTGATGCATCGTCGATGCTGGCGAACACCGCGATCGGGCAGGGCGCATTGCATCAACCGCGTCGCGCCGCGCCGCTGCTCATGAACGGTGGCCGGGACCTAGCGCTCAGGAGGGATTGCACCTCACCCGTTTCGGCTTACGGTTACGATTGGAGTTTTCTACCAGAAGAATAGCAACGGAGATTCTGCGTGAACCGTGTTCTGCCGGCCGTCTTTGTTCTCGCGCTCAGCGCGCCTGCCTTCGGCCAGACCGTCGATGGAGAGGGTGCGAAGCAGCTCTCCGAAAATCTGTCTCGCTACATCGGCAGCAAGGCGATCGACAGCGGTTTCCTGAAGGTTTCCGTGGAAGGCGACGCTTACAAGCTCGCCGTCGACGTCAAACCTGTCGTGAACCTGTTGGCGACGCAGCATTCCTTCAAGTTCGACTTCAGCCCCTACGCATTCCTCGTCAAGCCAAGCAGCAACGGGACGTGGAATGTCTCTGCGGATTTGTCGCCAAGCGGGTCCTTCGAGTTCATGGGGCCGGAAGGCCCGCAGAGCATGCAATTCTCGATCAAAGACAGCAAGTTCACCGGCGTCTATGACACCGAACTGGCGGCTTTCACCAGCGCCACACACTCGACGGCCGGGATGACGATGAAAACCCGGGACACCATGCAGCGCGCGGAGGTGAGCACCGGCGCCGGTACTGCCACTATGAACGCAACCCAAGCTGCGAATGGCGGCGTGGATTTCACCGCGACGCAGACGATCGCCGATTTTGCCGAAACGCTTGATTTTGACGATCCCAAAAGCGGGCTGAAATTCCCGCTTACAATCAAATCGCCAGAACTGTCGGTGAATGCGACCGGCAAAGGGATGCGGACAAAGCCATTTCTCGATCTGCTGGCATTTGCCGTCGCCAATGAAGACGAAGCCAAGCTGAAGGCCAACCAGGCGCAGCTCAAATCGCTTTTACTCGCCGCGCTGCCGCTGTGGGAGCGGATCGACGGAAGCTACGGATTCAAGGATGTCTCTGTCGAAAGCCCGGTCGGGCATTTCGGAGCGACGGAGCTGGGCACCAGCTTCGGGACCGACGGCATCGCCCAGAACGGAGCAGTCAACTATACGATCAAGGCGGCAGGATTGACGATCCCTCAGAATCTTGTGCCCGCCTGGGGTACGGCGCTGCTGCCCACCGACATCAATCTGAATTTCGGCGGCGCCAACATCGATCTCGACAGCATGGCGAAAAAGGCGATCGAGGCCTTTGATCTCAACAAGAATCCGGCGTTGCCGGCTGACTTTGGCGATCAGATCAAGGCTGATTTCATGGCCAAGACGCCGAAATTTGTCATCGGCCACAGCACGGTGAAGAACGGCGACATGGAAATCGCGATGGAAGGCGAGATGACGTTCCCCGGCATGAAGCCCGAGGCAAATGTGACGATCGATATCGCAGGCTATGACAGAATTGTGGAAAGCCTGCAGGCGGCGGCGAAGTCGGAGCCGGAAGCCGCGCAATATGTGCCGGTGGCGCTTGCGATCAAGGGATTTGGCAAGACGCTGCCGGACGGTCGCATCGAATGGGTCGTCAACGGCAAGCCGGACGGTTCGGTCACGGTCAATGGTGTCATGGTCAAGCCAGCCGATCCGGTTGCGAATGATGAAGGCGACGACAGCGAAGAAGAAACGACGCCGTAGGCGTTTTCGCGATCCGGTCGTCGCTCATATCGAATGTTCATGGTCGTCGTCGCCAAGCGGCAGTGCCCGCAGCGCCTTGCCGACGGAAGCCGGCGGCGTGCCGGTCTCCGCCGCGAACCGCATGAGCGTCGGCTCGTGGGCGAGGATGAACTGCAGCACGCCGGCCAAGAAACCCGGCTCGCCGGCTGCCAGGCGGATGGAATGCGCCTCGATGCCGGTGATCGCCAGGAAACGGGGCAGAAGTTCCGGATCGGCGGCGACGAAGCCCAATGCCTTCACGGCAATGGTTTCCGCTTCCTCGCGCATTGACGCTGCGTTTGCCATCACTACCTTCTTGCGCGGTGGAATGAGTCTCTTTTTGGCAGTAATCGCAAGCGTCGCCTGCGGCAAGCCATCTAACTCTGCAATGCGGCGTCCGAGGTGAAATCCGAAGCTTTTCCGGCAGCCGGTTTCCGTTTCGTCAATTATATTGCCGTAGAGTCGAGCAGTGTTTGGTGCGTACCGGCGAGGGCGCATGACGGCAACCTTCGAGCGGAAGGCAGGCCGAGACGGGAATTTGATGCCTAAGAAGGTCATGATCGTCGAGGACAATGAGCTCAACATGAAGCTCTTTCGGGACCTCATCGAAGCGAGCGGTTACGAGACGGTACGCACGCGCAACGGCCTGGAAGCGCTGGATCTGGCGAGACTGCACAAGCCGGACCTTATTTTGATGGACATCCAGTTGCCCGAAGTGTCGGGGCTGGAGGTGACCAAATGGCTGAAGGAAGACGACGACCTCCATATCATACCGGTCATTGCCGTCACTGCATTCGCGATGAAGGGCGATGAGGAGCGTATCCGCCAGGGTGGCTGCGAAGCGTATATTTCCAAGCCGATCTCGGTGCCGCGTTTCATCGAAACCATCAAATCCTACCTGGGCGACGCCTGATGCGCCCTTCCAGCCGAGCCGGAGCTTTATGAGATGACTGCACGGATCCTCGTCGTCGACGACATCCCTGCCAATGTGAGGCTGCTCGAGGTCCGGCTGCTTGCCGAATATTTCGAGGTGCTGACCGCCACGAACGGGCTGGACGCGATCGAGACCTGCGAAAACGGCAAGGTCGATGTCGTGCTGCTCGACGTGATGATGCCTGACATGGACGGGTTCGAGGTCTGCCGGCGGCTGAAGAGCGACCCAGCGACGTCGCACATCCCCGTCGTCATGATCACCGCGCTCGACCAGGTTTCAGACCGGGTGCGCGGCCTCGAGGCCGGTGCCGACGATTTTCTGACCAAGCCGGCCAACGATCTGCAGCTGATGACGCGCGTCAAAAGCCTGGTCAGGCTGAAGACGTTGACCGACGAGCTGCGCTTGCGCGCCTCGACCACGCGCAATATCGGCATCGAGGAGCTGTTGAGCCGCAACTTCGCGTCCGCAGACACCACGCCGAAGGTTCTGCTCATCGACGAGCGCAAATCCTCCTTCGAGCGCGTCCAGAAAATGCTGCGCGGCACCGCCGACCTCGACATCGCGACCGATCCGCATGCCGGCTTCTTCCAGGCCGCCGAGACGCCCTATGAATGCGTGATGATCTCGACGGCCTTTGCCAATTTCGATCCGCTCAGGCTCTGCTCGCAACTGCGTTCGCTCGATCGCACCCGTTTCGTGCCGATCATCCTTCTGGCGCAGGAGGGTGAGGAGGGGCGCATCATCCGCGGCCTCGAACTCGGCATCAACGACTATCTGATGCGGCCGATCGACCAGCAGGAGCTGACCGCTCGGCTACGCACGCAGGTGCGCCGCAAGCGCTACAACGACCAGCTGCGTGCCAGCGTCACCCAGACCATCGAGATGGCGGTGACCGACGCGCTGACTGGGCTGCACAATCGCCGATACCTCGACAGCCACCTGCAGACGTTGTTCGACCGTGCCGTAGCGCGGCGACGGCCGCTGTCGATGATGATCACCGATCTCGACCGCTTCAAGACGATCAACGATGCACATGGCCATGACGGCGGCGACGAGGTGCTGCGCGAATTTGCGCGGCGGCTGCGCAAGAATGTGCGCGGCATCGATCTCGCCTGCCGTTTCGGTGGCGAGGAGTTCGTCGTGGTGATGCCGGACACGGACGGCGCCGTCGCCGAAAAGGTCGCGGAGCGCATTCGCGCCGAAATCGCTCTTATGCCGTTTGCAGTCGGTCACGACGGCAAGACGATCGAGGTTACCGTCAGCGTCGGCGTGTCGTCGGTGCTGAAGGGCGTGGACACGGTTGCCGGGCTGATGAAGCGCGCCGATCTCGCGCTCTACGAAGCCAAGAGCGCCGGCCGCAACCGCGTCGTCGCCAAGGCGGCGTAAGGCCAATTCTCCATTCAGTGCGACAGGGTTACGAATTTACCTTAACGCAAGCGATTCGCCAGGCTTGGTTAAGAAATTGTTGATTTTCACAGGCTGTTGCGCAAATGTGCAGATCAATGACGGAACCGGCGCGAGGTAGATAGCCGGATCGATCCGAAGAATACCCCATGATTCAGGTCCGCCGCATCTCCTGGGTCCGTGGGGTCGGCCGGCCGGCGCTGGCACATAGTGGCCTCCTCGTACCGCTGCCAAACGCCGACCGGCCCCCAAAACGCATCAAGACTCTGCGACAACCATTGGACATTTTGGACTTTTTCGAGCCTTGAAAACCAAAACGCCGCCCATAGGGGCGGCGTTTTGGCTTTAAAGCAGGAAACCAGATTACTTGATCTTGGTTTCCTTGAACTCGACGTGCTTCTTGGCAACCGGATCGTATTTGCGGAACGACAGCTTGTCCGTCTTGGTGCGGCTGTTCTTGCTAGTCACGTAGAAGAAACCGGTGTCGGCGGTCGACAGAAGCTTGATCTTGATGTTTGCGGCTTTGGCCATTGTATCAGTCCGTTATGTTCGTGGAGTTTTGGCCGCTGGAGCACGGGGAAACACCCGGACGCGGGAAACTTGGCGCGACACATAAAGAACGCGCCCGGAAAGTCAACCCCGTGAGGCTTCGGTGCAGTCGCTTGTGCAAGCCGTGGTCAATATCAGAGCCAGCCGGCAGCCGAGAATGTTCCTAACTATGCATCTTCCCTAACCGGCGGAGCGGCCTCCTTCAAGTCTCCCGTGGTGTTCCACCAGCGGTTCGGGTTGGAGCGGTCGTCCAAGCCCTTGGAGCGGCTGGCGAGGATCGGCTGAATGCGGATCACCGGCTCCTGATAGCTGTGGGCCTGGAATATCGCTTCGACAATGCGGGCGGCCAACGCCTGGTCGTCGGGCAGTTCGAACGACACCTCCACCGTGCCATGCCGTCTGCGCAATTCCGTCTCGGCGCCTGCAGCCGCGCCTTCGAGTGGCCGGTAGCGCTCGATGCCGTGCGCCGACTGGTAGGCATTGCTGTTGTATTTGCCCATGGTCAGCGGAGCGATCGCGACCACAGCTTCCATGATGCGGTCGACATCGGAGGCCGGCGCTTGAAAGGTCACAAGCAGCAGCAATTCCATCCGCACCGATTTCGTTTCAAACCCGGAGTCGATCATGGCGGCATCCTCAAATTCGTGGCGTGTTGCTGACAATCTACCCAGGTGCTGCTGACACGGTTATGTCAGCAGCCTTGCGCCACATGAGGCATCGATCAAGTCTTTCTACAGGATTTTTCGGGCGAGCCTGGCGCCGACCAGCGCGATATAGAAGGCGAAGAACACGCCGAGCGCCCAGCCGAAGCCGGAGGGCCCGAAGAGGTCCATGCCGATGCCGATCGCCTGCGGGCCGAGCACCATGCCGACACCATAGCAGAGCACGAAGGCAGCGTTGGCCGAGGCCAGGTCGTGACCGGAAAGCTGCGAGCCGAGATGGGCCAGGCCGATCGTGTACATGGCCGCGACCACGCCGCCCCAGACGAACAGAAGCGCCGCCATCAGATGCCAGTCCTGCGCGAAGTGCGGCATGAAGATAGTGCCGGCAAGCCCGATGGTTGCACACACCAGAAGCAGATAACGGCGGTCGCTGACACGGTCGCTGATCATGCCGAGCGGGATTTGCAACAGCACGTTGCCGAGGCCGATCATGGTGAGCAGGAGGGCGGCATCGGCCTCGGAATAGCCGATGCGGTTGCCATAAACGGGGAACAGCGCAAAGCCGCCGGTCTCGACCGCGCCGAACACCAGCACCGCGGCGGTCGCCGTCGGCACCAACCAGATGTAGCGCAGGAAGTTGCTGGTTTCGCCGTTGGAGACGATCGTCGGGCTCTCGTTGCGTGCCGCCAGAACTGGGATGGCGGCCAGCGTCACCAGCGCCATGATCACGCCGAAGGGCAGGAAGCCGGTGCTGCCGAGCTGGGCGAACAGCCACGGCCCGGCGGCAAAGCCGAGCGACAGCACGGTGGCGTAGATGCCGAGGACGAGACCGCGCCGGTGTGGCGGCGCCGATGTGCTGATCCAGAATTCCGACAGGATGAACAGCACCGTCAGCGCGATGTGCAGCAGGACGCGCAGCGGAAACCACATCCAGAAGTCCGGCGCGAAATGGAAGCCGACAAAGGCCAGCACTCCCGTTGCGATCATGGCGAGCATCGTCCAGGCGACGCCGAACCGCATCGCGAGCGGGGTGGCGAGCGGGGCGCCGACGATCGAGGCGAGGCCGGCGACAGCGGTGTTGAAGCCGATCATCGACGCCGAATGGCCGCGCGTTTCGAGAATGACGCTGAGCAGTGGCATGCCGAGGCCGATGGCGATGCCGACGACACTGATCGACGAGATCGCCGCGATCATCGGCAGCCAATGTACGCGTTCCTCGACCTCTTGCTGGGTATCGACCGTCATGGGATGTGAATGCTCTATGCTCTACAGAATTTCGCGAACGAAGCGATTGCGGACAAGCCGGTAGAACGGCACGGAACCACCGGGACGCAGCAGCGGATCATCGACGAGCCGCTTTTCCAGCTCCTCGAGGATGGCCCTGGTGATGTCGGGAATATCAATTTCTCTGGCCTTGGCGAGCGGCAGCCAGACCAGTTCCTCCAGCTCGTTGGTCGGACCGCCGTCCGGCAACTCCACGGCGACATCTTCGCGCCAGGCGCTGAAGAAGCGCGTATCGAAGCGCCGCACCCGGTTTGGCGGCGTGATGGCGCGCGCGATGAAGCGCAGCGCTTCCAGCGAGGGTCTTACGCCGTGCTCGGCAAAACCCTGCCAATCGCGCCTGGTCGTGGCGAAGGCGCCCTTTTGGCCGATCAGCAGGCCGGCTTCTTCATAGGTCTCGCGAATCGCCGACAGGGCGATGGCGCGGGCGCGGGCCGGGCTGGTGCGGCCGACGCCGGCGGTCAGCCTCGCCTGTTCCTCTTGGTGCAACGCTGTGGCAACGGGAATTCGGCTGTCGGCCGGATCGGTACGACCACCGGGAAAGACGAATTTCCCCGGCATGAAGGCGTGACGGGCGTGGCGCCGGCCCATCAGCACCAGGAACTCGTCGCCCTTGCGGTCGAGCAGGATCAGCGTCGCGGCGTCGCGCGGGCGTATAGGCTTGGCGTCGAGCGCGATCCGCTGAACCTTGTCGACTTCCGCCTTGGTCATAACGTCCATGCGCACGCCCTAGCGGAATCTTCTCCGATGCGAAAGTGGCGTCCAGCCATGCCGATTTGCGCCAGCCTCGGTTTCAAGCCTCGGGATGCGACTCGATCAGATCTTCTTCCCCACCGAAGCCGTGCATATAGAACGCCCATTGCAGGCCGATGACGGCGCCCTTGACCGGCTGCAGCAAGACGATCGCCATGAGGATGGTCAGCGGCACCCAGATGGCGATGTGCCGCCAGGTGGACAAAGTGGAGGTCGCTTCGACACCCATGAACGCGCCGAGCACGATGTGGCCGACGATAACAACCACCAGATAGGCCGGCAGGTCGTCGGCGCGGTGGTGATGGAGCTCCTCGCCGCAATGATCGCATTTATCGACGGTCTTGACGAAAGCGCGAAACAGCTTTCCCTCGCCGCAATGCGGGCAGCGGCTAAGCGCGCCACGCTTCATCGCCGTCCACAGCGGGCGGGCGATGCGGCCCGAATGATGTTCGCCGCCGAAAACCTGTTGGTTCATGTTCAAATCGCTTGGCATTATCGTCTCCTGCCGCGCGAGCCTGGACGCGATTGCGACGCGCGGGCGCGGCCTTTGGCCTTGTGAAACGACCGTTTGGAGCCGGGCAGCGGCTTTGGGTCGGTCAGCATCTCGAAACGCATCGCGCCGGCCATAGGCGCCACCTCGATCAGGCGAACCTCGACGCGGTCGGCAAGCTGATAGCCCTTGCCGGTGCGCTCTCCGAAAAGCGATCGGGCAGTTTCGTCGTATATATAGTAATCGCCGTCCAAGCTTGACACCGGGATGAAACCATCTGCGCCATACTGCGGCAATTGGACAAATAGTCCCGATTTGGTGACGCCCGAAATGCGTGCATCGAAACGATCGTCGACACGTTCGGCCAGATAGGCGGCGATCAGCCGGTCGACCGTGTCGCGCTCGGCGGCCATGGCGCGGCGCTCAGTGGCCGAGATCAGTGCTGAAACCTCTTCCAGCCGCTCCGCCTCATCTTGCGTCAGTCCGCCCGCACCAAAGCCGAGGGCGGCAATCAGCCCGCGATGCACGATCAGGTCGGCATATCTACGGATCGGCGAGGTGAAATGCGCATAGCGTTTCAGGTTGAGGCCGAAATGGCCGATGTTGCTGGGCGAATATTCGGCCTGCATCTGGGTGCGCAGCACCACCTCGTTGACCAGTCCCTCATGGTCGGCGCCGCGGACGCGATCCAGAATCCCATTGAACTGGTTGGGCCGCATCTGCGCCCCGCGTGCCAGCGACAGGCCAAGCGTCTGCAGGAATTCGCGCAGCGATTCCTGCTTGGCGAGCGAAGGCGCGTCATGGATGCGGTAGACCAGCGCCTGCCGTTTCGCCTCCAGCGTCTCGGCCGCCGCGACATTGGCCTGGATCATGAATTCTTCGATCAGCTTGTGTGCGTCGAGCCGCTCCGGCACGACGACCCGGTCGACGGTGCCGTCCTCCTTGAGCAGGATTTTCCGCTCAGGCAGTTCAAGCTCGAGCGGCTGGCGCGTCTCACGGCCGCGCTTGACGACGGCGTAGGCATCCCACAGCGGCTTCAGCACCGTGTCGAGGATCGGGCCGGTCCTGTCGTCCGGCGCGCCGTCGATCGCGGCTTGCGCTTGCGGATAGGCGAGTTTCGCCGCCGATTTCATCATGATGCGGTGAAATGAATGCCTGAGCTTGCGGCCATCGGCCGAGAAGGTCATGCGGACCGCCAGCGCCGGGCGGTCCTGGCCTTCGCGCAGCGAACAAAGGTCGTTGGAGATGCGCTCCGGCAGCATCGGCACGACGCGATCCGGGAAATAGACCGAATTGCCGCGCTTCAGCGCCTCGCGATCGAGCGCGGTGCCATAGCGCACATAAGCGGCGACATCGGCAATCGCTACGGTAACCACCACGCCGCCGAGGTTCTTTTCGTCCGGATCCGATATGGCGAACACCGCATCGTCATGGTCCTTGGCGTCGGCCGGATCGATGGTGACCAGCGGCAGCTTGCGCCAGTCCTCGCGGCCGGCCAGCGTCGCCGGTTTGACCGCCTCTGCCTCGGCAATGACGTCTGCCGGGAAAATATGTGGAATGTCATGCGCGTGGATGGCGATCATCGAGACCGCCTTTTCGTTGGCCAGCGAACCGAGCACCGTCAGCACCTTGGCTCTGGGCAGTCCATAGCGGGAGGCCCGCGCCGGCTCGACCTCGACCAGATCGCCGTTCTTGGCGCCGTTCTGGAATTCCTTGTCGACGACCAGCTCCGGCTGGCGTCTTTCGACAGGCTCGATGCGGAAGGTGCCGTCCTGCAGAACGCGAAAAACGCCGAGAACGGCATCGGTGCGCTTCTCGAAGATCTTCATCACCCGCCCGGTGTAGGCGGGGCCCGTCGCGTCATCGGTTGGAAAGGTCTTGGCCAGCACGCGGTCGCCGATGCCCGGTGTCGGGCCGCCGCCGCGCGACACGCGGATCGCTATGACAGGAGGCTCGCCGTTGCCCACGGCTTCGGTTGGGTGCGCCAGCAGCACGCCGTCGGCGTCTCGGCCAAAGATGTCGAGCACGGCGACATGGGCGAGGGCGCCGACGCGGGCCAGCCGCTTGCGTTGCTTGGTCAGCAGGCCCTCATCCTGCAGGTCGCGCAAAATGTCTTTCAGCCAGATACGGTCCTCGCCGCGCAGCGCAAACGCCTTGGCGATATCGCGTTTTCCTGAGCGATCCGGATTTTCGGCGATGTAGCGCAGGATCTCGTCGCGGGACGGCCGGTAGTTATCCCTAACCTTGGCTCTCGTGTCGGCGGTGCGCAGATCGCCATGACTTCTTCCGGATACCCTGCGCGCCACGATGCCCTATCCCTTTTTGTTGGCCACTTTCTTGGCCGCTGGTTTTTGGGCCGCTGGTTTTTGGGCCGCCGGTTTTTTGGCCGCCGCAGGCTTTTTGGCAGGTGCGGCCGCTTTGCGGAAGGGCTTTCTGCCGCCATTGCCGCCTTTGGCTTCCTTCTCGGCAATCAGCGCCAACGCGTCCTCGATCGTCACCGACTGCGGGTCCTTGCCCTTCGGCAGCGTCGCGTTGACCTTGCCGAAATTAACATAAGGCCCGTATTTGCCGTCACGCACAACGATCTTACCGCCGCCAGCCGGATGCTCGCCGAGCTCCTTCAAGGCGGCGGGCGTGCCGCCATTGCGGCCGCCCGGGCCCTTCAACTGCTTCTCGGCAATCACAGACACGGCGCGGTTGAGACCGATCGAGAACACGTCCTCGATATTGTCGAGATTGGCGTAGGTGCCGTCATGCAGCACGAACGGGCCGTAGCGCCCCAGCCCGGCCGAGATCATCTTGCCGGATTCCGGATGCTTGCCGACGTCGCGCGGCAGCGACAGTAAGGCGAGGGCCTTTTCGTGGTCGATCGAATCGACTGTCCAGCCCTTGGGCAGGCTGGAGCGCTTGGCTTCCTTTCCGTCGCCGCGCTGGATATAGGGGCCGAAACGACCGCTGCGCAGGGTGATTTCCTCCGCCGTGTAGGGGTCCTTGCCAAGCACCTTGGTGCCGTCCTCGCCATTGCCGGTTTCGCCATTGGGGTTGGCGGCGTCGCCGAGCTGGCGGGTGAAGGAGCATTCGGGATAGTTCGAACAGCCGACAAAGGCGCCGAATTTGCCGAGCTTCAGCGACAGGTTGCCGGTGCCGCATTTCGGGCAGATGCGGGGGTTCGAACCGTCTTCCCGCGCGGGAAACACCAGCGGCGCCAGTTCTTCGTTCAATGCATCGAGCACGTCGGTGACGCGCAATTCCTTGATGTCGGCGACGGCGCCCGAAAAATCCTTCCAGAAATCGCGCAGCACATCCTTCCAGGCGAGCTTGCCGTCGGAGATTTCGTCGAGTTTTTCCTCGAGCGAGGCGGTGAAATCATATTCGACATAGCGCTCGAAGAAGCTTTCGAGGAAGGCCGACAACAGCCGGCCCTTCGCCTGCGGCAACAGCTTGCGCTTGTCCATGCTGACGTAATCGCGGTCCTCGAGCGTCTTCAGGATCGCCGTGTAGGTCGACGGCCGACCGATGCCGAGCTCTTCCAGCTTCTTGATCAGCGAGGCTTCCGAATAGCGCGGCGGTGGCTCGGTGGTGTGCTGGGTGGCGTTGATCGCCTCGCGGGCGAGCTGTTCGCCGGCACGGATCTCGGGCAGACGGCGGTCTTCCTCGTCGTCCGAATCCTCATCCTTCTGGTCGGTATAGGCGGCAATGAAGCCGTCGAAGCGAACGACCGAACCGATTGCGCGAAGCTCCGCGGTGCGAGCGCCGTTGACCGCCTCGATCTCGGCAGTGGTGCGCTCGATCTCGGCCGGCTGCATCTGGCTGGCGATAGCGCGTTTCCACACGATCTCGTAAAGCCGTGCCTGGTCGGCATCGAGATATTGCCTGACCGAAGCCGGCGTGCGCATGAAATCGGTTGGGCGGATCGCTTCGTGCGCCTCCTGGGCATTCTTGGCCTTGGTCGTGTAGTGGCGCGGCTTTTCGGGCAGGTATTTTGGGCCGAATTCCTTGGCGATCGCATCGCGGGCGGCAGTGATCGCCTCGGGTGCCATCTGCACGCCGTCGGTTCGCATATAGGTGATCAGGCCGGTGGTCTCGCCGCCGATGTCCATGCCTTCATAGAGCCGCTGCGCCACCTGCATGGTGCGGTTTGCTGAAAAGCCGAGGCGCGAGGAGGCGGCCTGCTGCAGCGTCGAGGTGGTGAAGGGCGGGGCTGGATTGCGCTTGGTCGGCTTGGCTTCGACCGACAGCGCCTTGAAGGTCGCGCCTTCGAGCATCGCCTTGATATCGTCGGCCTGCGCCTTGTTCGAAATGTCGAGCTTTTGCAGCTTCTTGCGGTCGAAGGCGGTCAGCCGCGCCTCGAAATTTTCCTTGCGCGGCGTGCCGAGGAGAGCTGATATCTGCCAGTATTCCTCGCGAATGAAGCGCTCGATCTCCAATTCGCGGTCGCAGACGAGCCGCAATGCCACCGACTGCACGCGGCCGGCGGAACGGGCGCCGGGCAGCTTGCGCCACAGCACGGGCGACAGGGTGAAGCCGACGAGATAGTCGAGCGCGCGGCGAGCGAGGTAGGCGTCGACCAGCGGCGCATCGATCTGACGCGGATTGGCCATGGCTTCCAGCACCGACGATTTGGTGATGGCGTTGAAGACGACGCGGCTGACCGGCTTGTCCTTCAGCGCGCGCTTCTGCTTCAGCACTTCCAGAACGTGCCAGGAAATGGCTTCGCCCTCGCGATCCGGATCGGTGGCGAGGATCAGGCCGTCGGCGTCCTTGACCGCCTTGGCGATGTCGGCAAGACGTTTGCTCGAGGCGGTGTCGACAGCCCAGGACATGGCAAAATCCTCGTCCGGACGCACCGAGCCATCCTTGGCCGGCAGATCGCGGACGTGGCCGAACGAGGCCAGGACCTTATAGTTCTTTCCGAGGTACTTGTTGATTGTCTTCGCTTTGGCCGGCGATTCGACGACGACGACGTCCATGAGGTCTCATATCAGCTGTGGTGCGGCAGAAGAATTCCGCTGCGCGCGACGAAATCTCGTACAATTGTCGCTCACATGGCCGCGCTTTTGCATCCGGTCAAGAGGAAGCGCCCAAAATGCAGTCCTGCATTCAGTGCGCAACCCAAGGGTGCGTCATGTGATATCCGCAATCCCGGATAGGGGCACGGCCGCCCTATCGTTGGACAATCCGGCAATGAATCCGGGAGAACGGGACAAAATCCTCCGCGGATATAAGAGAAACATCGATCATGCGCCAGCCCTGGCTGAAGAGACGTCCGGCATCATGATGCTACACTGGGGCAGCAAGTGGGCTCATGCCCGTCAGGACGGTGCAGGTATGTGACGCGCAGGGCGGCAACTTGCCACGCAATGGTGATTGGCGGACAAGCCCGTGCGCCGCTATATCGGCGCCGATACAGTTGGAGTTCGGGAATGGCATTGGATATCGGCTACGTCAGCGCGGTCGGGGCGGGGGCGATCTCGTTCCTGTCGCCTTGCGTGCTGCCGCTGGTGCCCCCCTATCTCTGCTACATGGCCGGCGTGTCGGTCGATGATTTCCGCGGCAATGCCGGCGTCACGGCGAAAGCCGACGCACGCGCCGCGCTGCTTTATGCTTCGATTGCCTTCGTTCTCGGATTCTCGACCGTGTTCGTGGCGTTGGGCGCCGGCGCTTCGACTATCGGACGGCTGCTGCGCGTCTGGCAGGAGCCGCTGGCCATGGCGGCCGGCGTGCTCATCATCCTGATGGGGTTGAACTTCCTCGGCATATTGCGCATCCCGCTGCTGTCGCGTGAGGCGCGCTTCCAGTCGCAGGGCAAGCCGGCCAGTATCGTTGCTGCCTACGTCATGGGACTGGCCTTCGCCTTCGGCTGGACGCCGTGCATCGGACCGGTGCTGGGACCGATCCTGACGCTTGCCGGCGGCCGCGAGACGGTGGGCGAGGGCGCGGCTCTGCTCGCCGCCTATTCGCTCGGGCTCGGCATACCGTTCCTGATCGCGGCGCTGTTTTCCGGCGCCTTCATGCGCTTTCTCTCGAAATTCCGCGTCCATCTCGGCCGGGTCGAAAAGGCGATGGGCGCGCTGCTGGTCGTCGCCGGCGTCTTTTTCCTGACCGGCGGGGTGCAAGCCGCGTCCTATTGGCTTCTGGAGAATTTCCCGATGCTGGGGCAGCTGGGATAGGCTTGACCAGATACGGGCCCATGCTGGCGCGTTGGTTTGACCTTTTACACCCGCTGATTAAGAGTCAGTTGCTCCAGCCATCTCACCGGAATTTAACCGCATTGGTACAGCATTGCGCCAATGCTAGACATGCTTTGATTCCCAACCCTTTTATATGGTTGCCTTTCCATGAGCCAGAGAACCTGCCTGTCCGTCATTCTCGCCGCCGGCGAAGGCACGCGCATGAAAAGCGCTGTGCCAAAAGTACTGCACCCGATCGCCGGCCTGCCGATGGTCGCCCATGTCGTGAGGGCTGCGGAAGCCGCAGGCAGCGGTGATCTGGCGCTGGTGATCGGCCATGGCGCGGACGAGATGCGCAAGGCCACGCAAAAGTTGGCGCCGAAGGCGGAGACTTTCGTCCAGGACAAGCGGCTCGGTACGGCGCATGCCGTTCTGGCTGCTCGCGACGCGATAACAAAGGGTTACGACGACATCCTGGTGATGTTCGGCGACACGCCGCTGATCGACCCGGAGGTGCTGACCGCTGCGCGCCTGAAGCTGGCCGAAGGCGCTGCCGTTGTTGTGGTCGGCTTCCGCACGTCAAATCCTTCCGGCTATGGCCGGCTGATAGAAAAGGGCGGCAAGCTCATCGCCATCCGCGAGGAAAAAGACTGCACCGATGAGGAGAAGAAAATCACCTTCTGCAATGGCGGGCTGATGGCGGTTGCGGGCATGCATGCGCTGCAACTGCTCGATCAAGTCGGCAACAAGAACGCCAAGGGCGAATATTACCTCACCGACATTGTCGAGATCGCCGGCGGGCAGGGCCTCGATGTCGTTGCAACGGAAGCCGGCTTCGAGAATGTGCTCGGCATCAACAACCGCGCCGAACTCGCCGAGGCGGAAGGCATTTGGCAGACGCGCCGGCGGCGCGAGGCCATGCTCTCCGGCGTCACATTGATTGCGCCAGAAACCGTGTTCTTCTCATACGACACCCAAATCGGTGCCGACACGATCGTCGAACCCAATGTCTGGTTCGGACCGGGCGTGAAGATCGCGACGGGTGCCAAGATCCATGCCTTCAGCCATATTGAAGGCGCGACGATCGCTTCGAATTGCGATATCGGCCCGTACGCGCGGCTGCGGCCGGGCGCCGATCTCAAGCAAAAGGCCAAGGTTGGCAATTTCTGCGAGGTCAAGCAGGCGACGATCGAGGAGGGGGCCAAGGTCAATCACCTGACCTATATCGGCGATGCCCGCGTCGGCGCCGGCGCCAACATCGGCGCCGGCACCATCACCTGCAACTACGACGGCTACTCGAAATTCTTCACCGACATCGGCGAGGGCGCCTTTATCGGCTCGAACTCCTCGCTGGTGGCGCCTGTTACAATCGGCAAGGGCGGCTACATCGCTTCGGGCAGCGTGATCACCGAAAGTGTCCCCGACGATGCGCTGGCCTTTGGCCGCGCCCGCCAGAGGACGCTTGCCGGCAAGGGCAAGGAATTGCGCGAGCGTTTTGCTTCGGCCGCGGCGGCGAAGAAGGCCGGTGGGTGATCATTCGGCGTTAGCCGGCAAGGTTCGCATCTGCGCCGAAAGTAGCCGTCACCTCGATTCTGCCTACAATTGCCCTGTTGAATTCAGGAAGATCTTCGGCGGGGATCCAGTATTCCAGATGTGCCCTGCTACCGGCATGTTCGACCCGATACTGGTCGAGAAAGCTCTTCAAAACGTCAAACCGGGTAACGAAGCCCGAACCGCTGGCTGGTACGTTCCAGTCACGCGCGATCTGCACGGCATAATCTTCGGACAGAACGGGGTAGAAAATGGGTTGCTCGGGAAGGCGCGGCGGAAACGCCCGCATGCCCGACTTCTCGATCAGTTTCAGCTCTTCAGGCCCAACTGGACGCCAAAGCGTCACCGTGTCGATTTGTTCGTTCATGACCGCATCATGTCTTTGACGGATTTCAGAACCACTGGGACGGGATAACATGCATTCGCGGACAAACCGAGCGATCGCGGTAACCGGATTGCAAGAGCGCCCTGTCATGGTGCATCTGTGCAAGACCGTTGCGGCTGATACGCGACGAAATGCAATGTGATTTTCGCGGCAGACCGGCCATCCCTAAATAGGCCGGCTTTCTGCGGGGAAACGGGGAAAACGGCAATGTGCGGTATCGTAGGAATTGTTGGTCATTCGCCGGTCGCGCCGCTCATTGTCGACGCGTTGAAACGGTTGGAGTATCGCGGCTACGATTCGGCCGGCGTTGCCACTGTCGAGGACGGCCAGCTCAGTCGCCGTCGCGCCGAAGGCAAGCTGGTCAATCTCGAGCGCCGGCTGAAGGACGAACCGCTCAATGGTATGATCGGCATCGGTCATACGCGCTGGGCAACGCATGGCGTGCCCAACGAGACCAACGCGCATCCGCATTTTTCCGACGGCGTCGCCATCGTCCACAACGGCATTATCGAGAATTTTGCCGAATTGCGCGACGAGCTGACGCGCGATGGCTATACATTTTCATCACAGACCGACACCGAGGTCGTCGCACATCTGGTGGGGCGCGAATTGGCCAAGGGCCTGAAGCCGGTCGAGGCCGCGCACCAGGCGCTGAAGCGGCTGGAAGGCGCCTTTGCGCTGGCCATCATGTTCAAGGGCGACGAGGACCTCATCGTCGGGGCGCGCAACGGCCCGCCGCTGGCGGTCGGCCATGGCGATGGGGAGATGTTCCTAGGCTCCGACGCCATCGCGCTTGCCCCCTTCACCAATTCGATAACCTATCTGGAGGACGGCGACTGGGCGGTGGTGCGCCGCAACGATGTCGCCATCTTCGACATGGACGGCAACAAGGTCGACCGCAAGCGCCAGCAGTCGCTCAGCACCAGCTTCATGGTCGACAAGGGCAACCGGCGCCATTTCATGGAGAAGGAAATCCATGAACAGCCCGAAGTGATCTCGCACACGCTGGCGCATTATGTGGATTTTGTCGGCGGCGTATCGAAGCCGCTCGACCTGCCGTTCGATTTCGCCAAAATCGACCGGCTGGCGATCTCGGCCTGCGGCACTGCCTATCTCGCCGGCCTGATCAGCAAATACTGGTTCGAGCGCTATGCGCGGCTGCCGGTCGACATCGATGTCGCTTCGGAATTCCGCTACCGCGAGATGCCGCTGTCGAAGACAGACGCCGCCTTCTTCATCTCGCAATCGGGCGAGACCGCCGACACGTTGGCC
Source organism: Mesorhizobium sp. f-mel (assembly GCF_053850215.1). NCBI lineage: Bacteria > Pseudomonadati > Pseudomonadota > Alphaproteobacteria > Hyphomicrobiales > Phyllobacteriaceae > Mesorhizobium > Mesorhizobium sp. f-mel. Next base: position 499 of record NZ_JBSPTO010000025.1, on the reverse strand, counting down.
TCGCTGCGCTATTGCCGCAAGGCGGGCATGAAGATCGGCGCGGTCGTCAATGTCCGCGAATCGACGATGGCGCGCGAGTCCGACGTCATCCTGCCGACGCTGGCCGGGCCGGAGATCGGTGTCGCCTCGACCAAGGCCTTCACCTGTCAATTGTCGGTGCTGGCCTCGCTTGCCGTGCGGGCCGGCGTGGCGCGCGGAACGATCTCGCGGGAGCAGGAAACGACGCTTGTACGTCAACTGTCGGAAGCGCCGCGCTATGCCAACCAGGTCTTGAAGCTCGACGGGCAGATCGAAAAAGTCGCACGCGACCTCGCTCACTATAAGAATGTGCTCTATCTCGGCCGCGACACCAATTTCCCGCTGGCCATGGAAGGCGCGCTGAAGCTCAAGGAAATCTCCTATATCCATGCCGAGGGCTACGCCGCCGGTGAGCTGAAGCACGGGCCGATCGCGCTGATCGACGAGAACATGCCTGTCATCGTCATTGCCCCGCATGACC
>NZ_JBSPTO010000024.1:0-91835 GCF_053850215.1 Mesorhizobium sp. f-mel | reverse complement strand
GAGGCCGATGCCCCCAACCCGACGTCCATACGCCTTCTCTGCAAAGGCCTCACAAGGGGAGAAGGAAGAGCCACACGCTGGCGCCCGTCTTCTCCCAGTTTCTTCACGGAAAAGGGGGAGGCTGAGAGCGATTGCCCCAGCGTGCCACCCAGACGGCTTGGCTTAACGCCGATCTTGTGATCAGATGATCATGCCTGCTTCGGTTAGGGCGATTACCGCGTGTAACTTGCACATAGCTTCTGTCGGAGAAAAGCGAAACCGTGGCTGTGGGATTTGAACCGGTATCGGGACGTGTGACTGTCCAGGATGGTGTCTACCAGCAGCTTCGGCATGCCCTGATGGTCGGCAGCTTCGATCCGGCCCAGGTGCTGACCATAGCCTCGCTGGCCGAAGCCTTCGGCACCTCGAACATGCCGGTGCGTGAGGCCTTGCGGCGGCTCGCCGCCGAGAACGCGCTGGAGATATCGCAGAACGGCTCGGCCTGCGTGCCGGTCGTCACCCGCGCGCGGCTCGACGATCTCTGCCGGGCGCGCGTCGCCGTCGAAGGGCTGGCGGCCGAGCTCGGGGCGCCGCGCCTGACCGCTTCCGAGATAGCCACATTGCAGAGGATCACCGCCGACCAGAAGGCGATCGGGCGCAATGGCAGCATCTACGAACTGATCGCCAAGAACCAGCAGTTCCATTTCACCATCTACCGCGCCTCCGGCTCCGACGTGCTGTTTCAGTTGATCGAGACGCTGTGGCTGCGCTTCGGCCCCTATATGCGGTTGTTGTCCAACCATGTCGCGCCCTTGATGCGCGCCGGCACGATGGAGCCGTCCGGGCGGCACACTGCGATCATCGCAGCACTGAAGGATCGCGATTTTGCCCACGCCCGCGAAGAGGTGATTGCAGACATCAGGACGACGCAGGAGACGCTGCGTGCAATCTGCCCCGACGTGCCGGAAACCAAGCCGGTCGAGTTCGCCGGGTTCGGCACGGCCTCCTGAAGCTCCGCTGCGGATTGAACGCCAAATTGACGCCGGAAAGTGCCGATCCGCGACCACTCGCGGTCGGAAAAAATCGCCCCCGATTTCCCGATTGAATCGCATTTCTTCGCGGGCAGCGATTGATCCATATTCGGTTTTGTGATCACATGATCACAAGGGAGCAAAAGCGTCGTGCCTGGTTATTTTCTCTACCATTCGATCGGGACGTTTCCCGGCAAGGCGGAGTGCATGGCTGCTGCCCTGTCGGAATTCTCGGGCGTCTGGTCGGCGGAAGATGACGGCCAGTGGCCGGCGGCCCTGGCGGCGCGGCAGCGGTTTATCGATGCCTGGAGCCGGCTGATCGAGGCGCCACAAGGTACGCTGACCACCGCCGAGAACGTCACGTCAGCCCTCTACAGCCTGATCGGCGGCCTGCCGTCCGCGCGTCTGGCGGGAAAGCGCCTGCTGGTCGCGGCCGACTGTTTTCCGAGCCTGCACTTCCTGCTTGCCGGACTTGCCGAACGTTTTGACTTCGTGCTCGACACCGTGCCGCTGCGGCCCGGCGAGAGCTGGGTGCGCGACGAGGATTTCATCGCCCGCTGGCAAGACGATGTCGGTCTGGCCTTGCTGACCTTCGTCACCTCGACGGCGTCGCATCGCTGCGACGTGGCGCGGCTTGCCGAGCATGGCCGGAAGATGGGCAGCATCGTCGGTGTCGACATTACGCAAGGCGTCGGCGTGACGCCCTTCTCGATTGCGAAGACGCCAGTCGATTTCGTCGTCTCGACCTCGTTGAAATGGCTGTGCGGCACTTCGGGCGCCGGCGTCCTGCAGGTGGCGCCCGATCTGCTGTCCGCCTGCCGGCCGGAACTTCGCGGATGGTTCAGCCAACCGAACCCGTTCTCCTGGGATCTCGACAGTTTTTCCTATGCAAGCGATGCGCGACGTTTCGACCATGGCACACCGGCCATCCTGGCCAGCGTCGCATCGCTGCCCGGCCTTGAATGGGTCGCAAAAACAGGCGTCGACGCCATCCGCTCACAGAATGCCAGCATGACCGAGCGCATCATCGGCTGCGCGCTGGACAATGGCTGGGTGGTCCGTACGCCGCTCGATACAGACAAGCGCGGCGGCAGCGTCATGCTGACCCTGCCGCAAGGCGTCGACCCGGTGAAGACGGTGTCGACGCTGCGCAGTGATCGACTCTACTGCGACGCGCGCGGCGCGACGCTCAGGCTGTCGCCCGGCATGGTCACCACAGACGACGCGCTGGGTACATTGCTGGAGCGTCTGCAGCAGTTGATCGGCTCGCGGCAACGCCGCGCATCCTGACTTCAGGCGCCGCCTCGCCTGCAGTGTCCGGAAATACGGCGCTGAAAGGGGCGGAAGTGAAAAGCGCCACAGGGAGTGGCCGAACCAGAGGGAACGAAAATGAGCTTCAATCGCCGTAATCTGCTTCTTCTCGCTGCCGCCATCGGCATTGCCGCCGGCCCAGTCGCCGCCTATGCCGCGGACGTGCTGAATGTCGGCGCCTATCCGACCAATCCGCCGTTCGAGTACAAGAACGAAAGCGGCACCTTCGAGGGTTTTGAAGTCGACATCGTCAACGAGGCGGCCAAGCGTATCGGCATGACCACGGAAATCGCCGATCTCGGATTTCAGGCCCTGTTCGCCGCCACGACCTCGAAGCGCATCGACGTTGCCATCTCATCGATCACGATCACCCCGGAACGGCTGAAGTCGCAGTCGTTCACGCAGCCCTATTACGATTCCGACATGGGCATCGCCGCCAAGGCCGACAGCCCGATCAAGTCCGAGGCCGACCTCAAGGGCAAGATCATCGGCGTGCTGTCCGGCTCGACCGGCGAAGCCTGGACCAAGCAGCACCAGGAGGCCGGCGGGTTCAGCGAGGTGAAGGGTTACGACACGCAGCAGAACCTGCTGCTCGATCTCAGCGCCGGTCGCGTCGACGCCGCGGTCAGCGACATTCCGGGCCTGGAATACTCCTTCACCCGGATGAAGGACCTCGCCGTAAAAGAGCGTATCAAGACCGGCGAGCAGTACGGCCTGATGATGGCCAAGGACCACCCGCTGCTCGGCAAGCTGAACGACGCGCTGACGGCGATGAAGAAGGACGGCACGCTGGCCGCGATCCACAAGAAGTGGTTCGGCAGTGACGCACCCGCCGATTCTTCGACCGTCAAGGAAATGCCTATCCCGAAGGCCTGAGCGGCAGCGGCTGAAATCGAGCCGGCGTTCCACACCGGCACGATTTCGTTGCGCGTCTCCTGGACGTGCAACGGACGCCGTAGCCCTTCGACTTTCACGCATGATCCGCTCCGAAACCCGATTTCGGGGTTTCGGCAGCATGCTTTAGCGTCGCGGGACGCCAAATCTTTCGGGAATGCTCCCCATGTCGCTGATCGAGACCTTCTTCAACGCCGATGTCATGATCTCCAGCCTGCCGGCGTTGCTGCGCGGCTTCCTGAACACGCTGCTGCTCGGGCTCTTGAGCATCGGCATCGGTATTCCCGTCGGCCTGGCGATCAGCCTGATACGGCTCTACGCGCCGAAGCCGCTGCGGCTGCTGGCGGTCGGCTATATCGATATTTTCCGGGCGATGCCGGTGCTGGTCGTGCTGATCCTGATCTACTACGCGCTGCCGTTCCTCGGCATACGCCTGTCGTCCTGGACCTCCGCGGTGACGGCATTCGCCATCATCATGGCGGCTTACTCGGCCGAGGTGTTCCGCTCCGGCATAGAAAGCATTCCGCGCGGCCAGTTCGAGGCGGCGCAGGCACTCGGCCTGCCCTTTTTACTGACCTTGCGCAAGGTGGTGCTGCCGCAGGCGATCCGTGTGGTCATCCCGCCGATGACCAGCAACTGCGTTTCGATGTTCAAGGACACGTCGCTCGCCTCAACAGTGGCTCTGCCCGAACTGCTGAAGGAAGCGACCAACGCGCAGTCACTCTATGCCAACCCCTCGCCGCTGATCGGCGCGGCGCTGGTCTATCTCATCTTTCTCTGGCCGATGGTCCGTCTCGTTAGCCTGCTGGAACGCCGCTTCAAAACCGAAAAGACCCGCTGACGTCGCCGATTTCCCCATCTGCCAATCTTCATATCTGTCAGGCACTTCGCAGGAGACAATCTTGAACAAGCATCAGACCCACAATGCGAGCAACGTCTCCGCAATCTTCCCGGTCGACACGATCCGCGCCATGTTTCCAGCCCTGCGGCAGGCCGGCGACTTCATCTTCATGGACAATGCCGCCGGCGCGCAAATCCCGCAAAGCGTGCTCGACGCGGTAACCAACCATCTGGTCGCGCACAATGTGCAGCGCGGCGGCCGCTATAGCCGCAGCGTCGCCGTCGACCAGGCGATCGCCGATGCGCGCGAAAGCGTGGCGTTGCTGATCAACGCCTATAGTCCTGCGGAAATCTGCTTCGGCATGAACGCGACCTCGTTCATCCGTCTCGTCAGCCTCGGCATCGGCCAGATGCTCGGAGAGCGCCCACATGGCGGACGGGACGAAATCGTCATCACCGATATGGACCATGACGCCAACATCGCCACCTGGCTGGCACTTGCGCCCGCCGGCGCCAAATTCAAATGGTGGCGGATGCGCGACGACGGCAATCTCCACGTCGACGATTTGCGCCCGCTTATCTCCGACCGCACCCGGCTTGTCGCCTGCACCGTCACCGCGCATTCGATCGGCTCGATCGTCGATGTTGCTGCAGTGGCTGACATCGCGCATGCGGCCGGCGCCGAAGTGTTCCTCGATTGCGTGCATTATGGGCCGCACGGACTGATCGACGTGCAGGCCTGGGACTGCGACTATCTGGTCTGCTCCGGCTACAAAAATTTCTCGCCGCATATGGGTTTCCTGTGGGGCCGCTTCGAGACGCTGAAGCGGCTGCCGACGTTCCGCGAGGATTTCATTCCCGACGAGCCGCCCTACAAGGTCGAGGCCGGCACCTTCATCTACGAGAACGTCTCCGGCATGGACGCGGCCGTGCAATATCTGGAACTGATCGGCCGCAACTTCCTGGCCGAGAACAACCGGTCGCGGCGCGACAACCTCGTCGCCGGCATGAATGCCATCCGCGACTATGAGCTGGTGCTGGCGCGCGAAATGCTCGGCGTGCTCAAGGATTGCGGCGCAACGATCTATGGCGTCGCCGACGAAGCCCGCCTCAACGAGCGCGTGCCGACCTTCTGCTTCAACATCGGCACGCTGTCGCCGCAAATGATCGTCGAGGCGATGGCCGAGATGCAGATCGGCATCCGCGACGGCCATATGTACGCGCCGCGGCTGATGAAGCGCCTGAACCTCTCGATGGACAGCGGCGCCATCCGCGCCTCGCTGGTGCATTACAACACCGTCGAGGAGGTCCGGCGCTTCGGCGAGGCGCTGCGCACCGTCATCGCAAAGCTGTCCTGATTGGCGTCCAGAGCGAGATGCATTTAGGTTGAACTCTCGCTCTATCAGTTTTTAGACTAGCCGCATTTGTGCGAGTGCTTCCACTTGGATGCAAAACGCTCCAGGTCAAAACTCTTGCAGCCGCCAATGGTTAAGAGGCGTCAGGAACGCGCCAGGTCAGCTCGTTGCGGAGAAGCTGGCCGAACACCGCTATGGCGCAAAGCGGTCGCTCCGTCGCATCAGCACTCCATTGCATTCCGCCTCTCGGCGATAGCAGCCATCGTCTCAGGTTCGATGCACGGATCACGCGCCGCCGCTGCATGCGATTGCGATAGGGATGTACAATTCTCAGTAATCGGCGCCATCATCCACAGTTGGTCTTGGCAGCGCACAGGCCGTGCAGGACTCGCGAACATCTCTTCGGCAGGCACTCTCGCGTTGAGCTGGCCCGCACGCCACAGGTACCGGTGAAGCGCTTGGAGAGCACCATGACGAAGCCGATCGCACCGACCGAGGCAGTGAGAGTGGAAGACCTCGACGATGCGGCATTGGTCGATCGCGCGCAACAGCGCGACGGGGCTGCTTTCTGGTTGATCATAAAACGTCACAACCAGCGCCTCTATCGAATCGCTCGCGCCGTCCTGGATGACGACGCCGAGGCGCAGGACGTGCTCCAGGAGACCTACATCCACGCCTTCATGCATTTGTCCGAATTCCGCGCGGAGGCACAGCTCTCCACCTGGCTCACCCGGATCACGCTGAACGAGGCGCTGGGCCGCCGCCGGCAAAGGCGACCGACCGTCGACGTAAAGGCGATCAAAGCCATGCCCGCTCCGTTCAGCGCATACAACGCTGACCCGGAGGAGGCATCCGCCCTCGCCGAGATCCGCCGCCTGCTGGAACGCGCGGTCAGTGACCTTCCGGAGCACTTTCGCATCGTGTTTGTTATGCGCGATGTCGAGGAAATGAGCACTGAGGAGACGGCCCTCCTTCTCGGTTTGCGACCTCAGACCGTGAAGACTCGGCTGCATCGCGCGCGCCGGCTGCTGCGTGAGACGCTGCGGGACAAGCTTGCCACCGTGTTTACCGACACCTTTCCCTTTGCGGGCGCGCCTTGTGACCGCCTCATGCAATCGGTCCTCGACCGGCTTGGAATTAGTCTTCTGCAATTGCAGGCTCACTAGGCGGCAGAGCGACCGAGTACGGGTTGTGCGAGTCGTGCCGACTTCATCTTTAATCGCTCCTCGGAGGTCCTCCGGCGGGCAGCGGGGAAGTCGGGAACCTTTTGACAGTTGGGACCATCCAATGCTCATCGGCCGCAGAGCGCCGATGAAGATCTGTGTTGGGGATCCGGCCAACCATGGAGGCTGCCGACCGGCAAATCTATTAGGGAGGACTGTCAATGCTCATACGTGTTAAGGTAATCGCCTGCTTTTCCGTTCTCGTGCTCTCCTCAACTCTGATACCGACCGCTGCCCAAATGAGCGCGAAGGGATCGACAAGCGGGAAGGATTTTGACGACGCGGCCGCTGACCAGGCTAAGCAGTATCTTGAAGAAGGCCGCGAGACATTCCGCTTCGATACGTTCGGCAGCGAGGATTTCTGGGGTGGAAAGCTCAAGCTTCACGACGCGATCGCTGGTGAAAAGCTAGGTGGCGCAGGACCAGGGCTCAGCCCGCAAAAGGCCCTCGAACTCGGCCTGAGGGTCGATGTGAACGCCATCCCGAAGGATGTGGCCGAGGCACTTAACAAAGGTGAAGTCGATCTCGCCGACCCGGCCAGCACGCTTCTCCTGCTCAAAGCCAACGCCGTTGTCGGAGTAACCGGTTTTTTTGGCGAGGACGGGAAGACGCTGACTTCCGTCGGCATTCAGTGCGCGTTGTGCCATTCGACGGTCGACGACTCATATGCGCCGGGCATCGGGCACCGACTCGACGGCTGGCCCAACCGCGACCTCAATATAGGGGCGATCGTGGCCTTGGCGCCGGATCTGACCGCCTTTGTAGAAATGCTGCAGATCCCCGAAGCGGAGGTGAAGAAGGCAGTAGAGGCTTGGGGGCCGGGAAAATTCGATGCGGAACTGAATCTCGATGGCAAGGCCTTCCGGCCAGACGGCAAGACTGCCGCCACGCTCAATCCGCCGGCCTTCGGGCTAGCGGGCGTAAACAACCACACGTGGACCGGCTCCTGGGGGACGGTGAGCTACTGGAACGCCTACGTAGGCAATCTCGAAATGCATGGGAAAGGCGTGTTTTACGATCCGCGGCTGGACGACGCCGAGAAGTATCCGGTCGCCGCCAGAACGAAGCAAGGCCACAAGCAGGACAGCGAAGACCGGATTACTGCCAAGCTGCCCGCCCTCCACTTCTACCAGCTCTCTCTGCCAACCCCAAAGCCGCCGGAAGGCGCCTTCGACAGTGCCGCTGCAGAGAACGGGATGGCGCTGTTCAACGAGAAGGCCAGATGCGCCACTTGCCATGTCCCGCCAATCTTCACGGAGCCGGGCTGGAACCTGCACACGGCGGAGGAGATCGGGATCGACGATTTCCAAGCGATGCGCTCTCCTGACGAGAGGTACCGAACCGCGCCGCTGCGTGCCCTGTGGGATGTCGAGAAGATCCACAAAGGCGGGTTTTACCACGATGGGCGGTTCGCCACGCTTGGTGATGTACTCGAGCACTACAACAGTCATCTCGGCCTCAATCTGACCGATCGGGAAAAGAGCGATCTAATCGAGTATCTGAAATCGATTTGATCTGAGGTTCGGCGTGAATCCGGTCTTCCCTTTGCCAGTGCTAATGGGCTCGCTTCTTACAGGACGGGTCCGCCTGTGACACGAGGGGCCGGAACCACGCCGAAGAGTGTGGCGCTATACCAGAATTCTCCAATTCAGAGGCGCCGCTGCGGCAAGGTGCACCCATTTCCTGAAGCCGAACGCGTGCGAGATCGTCGCAGGCGAGATTAGTCCGGATGGCTGGTGCCGCTTTCGCGAACCGCTGCCGGCCTGAGGGATTGATCGGTTCATAACAAGGACTGCTTTTCCCGCCTAATCCAGACCTGCTGCTCTGCTTGTTGAAGGTCGCCTTCGGTCAAACTCGGTCATCTAGGAGTAGTTGGGCTTTGACTCTAGGCGGCCTTCCTCTTCGCCAGCCTCGCCTTGATCGAGGCGACGTCGGCGCGTGGCGTCGCCGCGAACAGCGTCTTGGTATAGCTGTGCTTGGGGTCGGCAAAGACCTCGTCGCGCGAACCGTATTCGACGGCCTCGCCGTAATACATGACCATCACGTCGTCGGCGATGTAGCGCACCACCGACAGGTCGTGGCTGATGAAGACATAAGTCAGCTGAAACTCGTCCTGCAGGTCGGCGAGCAGGTTGAGCACCTGCGCCTGCACCGATAGATCAAGCGCCGAGACCGGCTCGTCCAGCACCAGAAGGCTCGGATTGAGCATCAGCGCGCGGGCAATGGCGATGCGCTGGCGCTGGCCGCCCGAGAACATGTGCGGGTAGCGGTTGTAGTGCTCGGGACCAAGGCCGACCTTCTTCAGCATCTTCATGGCGAGATCTCGCCGTTCGTCGGCCGGCTTGTCGGTGTTGATGAGCAGCGGCTCGCCCAGCACGTCGCCGATCTTCTGGCGCGGATTGAGCGAACCATAAGGGTTCTGGAAGACGATCTGCACCTTGCGGCGCATCTCCTTCGATAAGCCATCCCTGGCGATGTCGACCTTGTTGCCGTCGATGAAGAGCTCCCCCGCTGTCGGGGGGTCGATCAGGGTGATGATGCGGGCGAGCGTTGACTTGCCGCAGCCGCTTTCGCCGACGATGGCCAGCGTCTTGCCCTTGTCGACGCTGAACGAGACGCCCTTGACCGCGTGCACCGTGCGCGATGGACGAAACAGCCCGCCGCCGACATGATAGTCGCGCACGATGTTCTTGCCTTCGAGAACCGTCACGCTCATGGCGCGGCTCCCCTTGCAGGACCGGCTCCCGCAGCAGAGGGGGCCGGTTCGAACAGCATGTCGGAAATGGTCGGCAGCCGGTCGCCGACGGCGTTCTCCGGCAGCGCCGACAGGAGCGCACGCGTGTAGTTGCTCTTCGGCTGCTCGAACAGCGACAGAACGTCGGCCTCCTCCATTTTGCGGCCCTTGTACTGGACGATGACGCGGTCCGCGGTCTCGGCCACGACGCCCATATTATGGGTGATCATGATCAAGCCCATGCCGTATTTGGCCTGCAGGCCAACCAAAAGGTCAAGGATCTGCTTCTGGATGGTAACATCGAGCGCGGTGGTCGGCTCGTCGGCGATCAACAGCTTCGGATTGCAGGCAATGGCGATGGCGATCATGACGCGCTGGCACTGGCCGCCCGACATCTGGTGCGGGAACGAGTTCAGCCGCTCTTCCGGATCGGCAATGCCGACCAGCTTCATCAGTTCGATGGCGCGGGCCCGGCGCTGGGCGCGGTCCATGCCCATATGGAAGCGCAGCACCTCCTCGATCTGGAAGCCGGCGGTGAAGCATGGATTGAGGCTGGCGATCGGCTCCTGGAAGATCATCGAGATGTCCTTGCCGACGATCTTGCGGCGCTCGGACGGGCTGAGCTCAAGCAGGTCGATGCCGTCGAAGGCCATGCGGTCGGCCTTTACCGTCGCCGTATTCGGCAACAGCCCCATCACCGCCAGCATCGCCACCGATTTGCCGGAGCCAGATTCGCCGACGATCGCCAGCACCTCGCGCGGCTCAATCGACAGGTCGATGCCTTGCACGGCCATGAACGGTCCGGCGGCGGTATCGAAGGACACGGTGAGGTTCCTGATCTCGAGCAGAGGCATGGTCACGACCTCTTCAGCTTGGGATCGAAGGCATCGCGCAGGCCATCGCCGATCAGGTTGATGGCAAGCACCGTGATCAGGATGGCAAGGCCGGGGAAGGTCACCACCCATGGCGCGCGCAGGATGAACTCGCGGGCCGTGGCCAGCATCGTGCCCCATTCCGGCGTTGGCGGCTGCGCGCCGACGCCAAGGAAGCCGAGGGCCGCGGCCTCGAGAATGGCGTTGGAGAAGGACAGCGTCGCCTGCACGATCAGCGGCGCCATGCAGTTCGGCAAGATCGTCTTTACCATCAGCCTGAGATGACTGGCACCGGCCACCTTGGCGGAGATCACATATTCGCGGTTCTTTTCGGCCATCACCGCCGCGCGCGTGAGCCGCGCGAAATGCGGCTGCAGCACCAGCGCAATCGCCAGCATGGCGTTGAACAGGCCGGGTCCGAGGATCGCCACCAGAACCAGGGCGAGGAGCAGCGACGGGAAGGCCAGGATGACGTCCATGATGCGCATGATCAGCGTATCGACCCAGCCGCGGAAATAGCCGGCGAGCACGCCGAGGACGATGCCGCTGGTCAGCGAGAAAACCACGACCACCAAGCCGATGAACAGCGAAAACCGCGCGCCGAAAATCAGCCGCGAAAGCATGTCGCGGCCAACCGCGTCGGTGCCGAGCAGGAACATCGATTTGCCGCCCTCCTGCCAGACCGGCGGCGTCAGCAGCGAATCGCGAAACTGTTCGTCAGGCGAATGCGGCGCGACCAGCGGCGCGAAAATCGCGATCAGCACCAGAGCCGCGAACACGACAAGGCCGATGACGGCGCCGGTGTTCATCGAGTAGTAATGCCAGAACTCGGTGAAGGCGCGCTGCCGGCCGCCGGTCGGAATGGCGGCGGCGGTGGCTTCTGCCGTGGTTTGGTCGGTCATCTCACTGCACCCGGATACGTGGGTTGATGACGGCGTAGAGCACGTCGACGATCAGGTTCACCGCCATGACGATTAGCGCGATGATCAGCAAGCCGCTCTGGACGACGACATAGTCGCGCTTGGCGATCGCGTCGATCATCCACTTGCCGATACCGGGCCACGAAAAGATCGTTTCGGTCAGGATGGCGCCGGCCATCAGCGTGCCGACCTGCAGGCCGATGGTGGTAACGACGGGGATCAGCGCATTGCGAAAAGCGTGGAGCCCGATGACGCGGCGCGGCGCCAGGCCCTTGGCGCGGGCGGTGCGGACATAGTCCTCGCCCAACACCTCCAGCATCGCCGACCGCGTCTGGCGCGCTATGACGGCGAGCGGGATTGTTGCCAGCACGATCGCCGGCAGGACCAGATGACTGGCGGCGGACCTGAAAGCGCCGCTCTTGCCGGAGATCAGGCTGTCGATCAGCATGAATCCCGTCGTCGGCTTGAAGAAATACTGAAGGCCGATGCGACCGGAAACCGGCGTCCAGCCGAGGTAGCCGGAGAAGAAGATGATGAGCAGCAGCCCCCACCAGAAGATCGGCATCGAATAGCCGGTCAGCGCCACACCCATCGTCGCCTGGTCGAACCATGATCCGCGCTTGACCGCGGCGAAGATGCCGGCGGGAATGCCGATGAGCACGGCAATGATCAGCGCGATCGTCGCCAGTTCCAGCGTCGCCGGAAACAGCGCCTGGAATTCACCGAGCACAGGCCGCTTGGTGGCGAGCGATATCCCGAAGTCGCCGGTCAGGACCCTGCCGATATACTCCAGATACTGGATGACATAAGGCCGGTTGTAGCCAAACCGCTCGATAAGCTCGGCGTAGCGTTCGGGGCTGACGCCGCGCTCGCCAGCCAGGGCCAGGATCGGGTCGCCCGGCAGAAGACGGACGAAAGCGAACGCCGCCAGCGATATGCCGAACACCGTCGGGATGATCAAGGCGAGCTTGTGGAGGAGATAGCGGAGCATCTTACTTCATAGAACGGCGGCGCCGGAAGTCCAGCGCCGCCGTCGAATTTCTCAGGAGTTATTCGGTGACGTCGACGCCGTCGAACCTATGAATGCCGAGCGGGTCCATGACGAAGCCGGTAACTTTCTTGTTCATCGGCATGAAGACCTTGGAATGGGCGATGGTCAGCCATGGCGCCTCACGCTTGAACACGACCTGAGCTTCCTCGTAGATCTTGGTGCGCTCCGCGACGTCAGTAGTTGCCTTGCCCTTCTGCAGCAGGGCTTCGAACTCCTGGTTGCACCATATCGCATAGTTGGACTGGCCGATGGCATCGCAGCCGAGCAGGAACAGGAAGTTGTCCGGATCGCCATTGTCACCGGTCCAGCCCAGCTGGAAGGCGCCGTCGCGGTCCTTGGCCTTGCCGCGTTCGCGATACTCGGTCCATTCGTAGCTGACGATCTCGGCCTTCACGCCGATCTTGGCGTAGTCGGCCTGAATCAGTTCGGCTACTCTTTGGGCGTTCGGATTGTACGGGCGGCTGACGGGCATTGCCCAGATCTTCATCGAGAGATCCGTGACGCCGGCATCAGTCAGCATCTTCTTGGCCGCGTCCGGATCGTACGGATCGTCCTTGATGTCCTTGTTATAGGACCACATCGTCGGCGGGATCGGGTTTATGGCCGCCTGGCCAGCGCCCTGATAGACCGCATCGAGAATGGCCTGCTTGTTGACGGCCATGTTGAGGGCCTTGCGGACCTCGACCTTGTCGAAGGGCGGCTGGGTCGTGTTATAGGCCATGTAGCCGATGTTAAGGCCTTCCTGCTCGTCGACCTTCAGGTTCGGGTCGGCTTTCAGGCCGGCAATGTCGGCCGGCGCCGGATACGACATGATATCGCACTCGCCTGCCTTCAGCTTCTGCGCGCGCACGGCCGGATCAGTCGTGATGGCGAAGATCAGATCGTCGATCTTCTGGCGGCCGCCATAGTAGCCGTCCCATGCCGCATAGCGGATGACCGCATCGACCTGGTAGTCGACGAACTGGAACGGACCGGTGCCGATCGGCTTCTGGGTGAATTGCTGCCTGGTGCCGGCCTTGTCGAGTTGGTCGGCATATTCCTTGGAGACGATCGAAGCGAAATCCATGCCGAGGTCCGGCAGGAAAGCGACTTCAGGCTTGTTCAGCACGAATTTCACCGTCAGGTCGTCGACCTTGACGATTTCCTTGAGAAGATCCGGGAAGCCCATGCCGGCAAAATATTCCCAGCCGGTGCCTGCCAGATAGTCGAACCACGGGTTTTCCTTCTTCCACTGGCGTTCGAAGGAGAAGATCACGTCGTCGGCGTTGAGATCGCGCGTCGGCGTGAAGTAGTCGGTGGTCTGGAACTTAACACCCGGCCGAAGCTTGAACGTGTATTCGAGACCGTCGTCGGAAACCGTCCAGCTCTCGGCGAGGCCGGGGGTGATGGTGGTCTTGCCGTGTTCGAACTCGACCAGGCGCGAATAGATGGTGCGCGACGACGCGTCGAAGTCGTTGCCACCGCTCCACGGCGACGGGTCGAAGCCGGCCGGCGACGCCTCCGAGCAGTAGACAAGCTGTTTCGCATTGGCCATGCCGCCGAGGACGCTTGCGGCCAGCAACGCGGCCGCAAAAGTCAGTTTCTTTTTCATGGAGGACTCCCTGATGTTCTTCCAAGCCCCTCTATCAGGCTCGCGAAGCGCGCATATAAGCACCGTTTTTCCGGCTTTGGAACACCCCGTTTGCCTACCCCATGGGAAGCAGAATTTAGTTCTCCGGAATCCTCTAAAGAGAGAATGAAATGTCAATTTCTGCCGATCACGGTATTATTAACGACTGCATTTTTTTATTGATCTTCAACCCGGCGTTGGTGAGGAAGCGCGACTATCGGCTTGTCATTGGCGCGGGATTTCTTTCCAGTCTTGCCGCAGGGTCAGACTTGCACGGCTGCCGATAGTCGCAATACATAGATGGCAAGCTGGATTTCCTAGATGCCGGCAGCAGCGGAGGACGTCTCTGTCATTCGGAGGCAACGCGGCGGGCAAGCAGAGACAATAAGAACAACCGAGGGAGGGACAGGTGGCAAAAGCACCAAGGACAACGGCCCCCGCGAAAGCGAGGGCCAAAACTGCCGCAAAACCGGCCAGCTCCGACAAGCCAAAGGCGCCGACGGCCAAAGCCGTTGCCAAGCCGAAAGCGGCACCGACATCGACTTCGAAGCCGGGTCCGGCCGAGAGATTGCCGAAAGCAGTTGGCGCCGGATCGCCGGAAAGGCCTTGGCTCAAGAGCTACCCGAAGGTCGTTCCTGCCGAGATCGGCGCCCTGCCCTTCGGCTCCATCGGCGATCTGCTCGCCGACGCCTGCAACCAGTATGCCAGCCGGCCGGCCTTCACTTGCATGGGCAAGACCATCACCTATGCGGAAGTCGAGCGGCAATCGTCCGCCTTCGCCGCCTTTCTGCAGTCTACGGGACTGCAGAAAGGCGCACGCGTGGCGGTGATGATGCCGAACGTGCTGCAATATCCGGTGGCGATGATGGCAGTGCTGCGTGCCGGCTATGTAGTGGTCAACATCAACCCGCTCTACACGCCGCGCGAGCTGGAACATCAGCTCAGGGATTCAGGCGCTCAAGCCATCGTCATTCTCGAAAATTTCGCCAACACCTTGCAGGCGGTGATCGCCAAAACGGCTGTCAAGCATGTCGTGGTCGCGGCGATGGGCGACATGCTTGGCGGCCTGAAAGCAACGATCGTCAATCTCGTCGTGCGCCGCGTGAAGAAGATGGTCCCGGCCTGGTCGCTGCCGGGCCATGTCAAGTTCAACGCGGCGTTGAAAGCAGGCACCGGCATGAATTTCAAGCCGGAGAAGGTCGCTGCCGACGATGTCGCCTTCCTGCAATATACCGGCGGCACCACCGGCATCTCGAAGGGCGCGGTACTGCTGCACAGCAATGTGCTGGCCAATGTGGCGCAGAACGCGCTCTGGATCGAGGACGCCTTCACCGTCAAGCCGAAACCGGCGCATCTCAACTTCATCTGCGCGCTGCCGCTCTACCATATCTTCGCGCTGACGGTGAACGCACTGATGGGCATGCAGCTCGGCGGCCAGAACATACTCATTCCCAATCCGCGCGACATTCCCGGCTTCGTCAAGCAACTCGGCAAATATCCGATCCACATCTTTCCAGGCCTCAACACGCTGTTCAACGCGCTGCTCAACAATGAAGATTTCCGCAAGCTTGACTTCAAGCCACTGATCCTGACGCTGGGTGGCGGCATGGCGGTGCAGAAGGGTGTTGCCGAACGCTGGAAGGCGTTGACCGGCTGCCCGGTCACCGAGGGCTACGGGCTTTCGGAAACCTCGCCGGTGGCCACCGCCAACACATTCAGCAATGGCACCTTCACCGGCACGATCGGCCTGCCGCTGCCCTCGACCGAGATCGCCATCCGCGACGACGACGGCAACGATTTACCGCTCGGCGAAGTCGGCGAGATCTGCATACGCGGACCGCAAGTGATGGCCGGCTACTGGAACCGGCCGGACGAGACCGCCAAGGTGATGACCAAGGATGGTTTCTTCAAGTCGGGCGACATGGGCTTCATGGACGAGCGCGGCTACACCAAGATCGTCGACCGCAAGAAGGACATGATCCTGGTGTCCGGCTTCAACGTCTATCCAAACGAACTCGAGGAAGTCGTGGCCCTGCATCCGGGCGTGCTCGAAGTGGCGGCGATCGGTGTGCCGGACGAGCATTCGGGCGAAGCGCCGAAGCTGTTCGTCGTCAAGAAGGACCCGTTGTTGACCGCTGAGGTGCTGACTGTCTATTGCCGCGAGAACCTGACCGGCTACAAGCGGCCAAAATACATCGAGTTTCGGACCGAACTGCCGAAGACGCCGGTGGGCAAGATTCTGCGGCGGGCGTTACGGGGATAGGAGAATTTTGGGCGATTGCCTTACTGTCGACGACGCGGCGGACACGCTTTTCCGTCACGATCCGCTGACATTCATCAAGGCGAACATGCGTATCGCCCCTGTTCGTGCGCTTCCCGAAATCCGGCTTTATGCAACGCACCCCGCGAGCGGTCTGTGGCGGCTCACGCATCAAGAAGGACAAGCAGCCGAGCCGGAAGAAGAAGGAACCGAAGCCGACGAGGACGGGCCCGAGCCGCAGCCACCTTACTGGGCCTATGCCTGGGCCGGCGGCGCGGTGCTTGCCCGCTACATCCTCGATCGGCCGGAGTCCGTGGCCGGGCTTCGCGTGCTCGACCTCGGCGCCGGGTCGGGCCTCGTCGGCATCGCCGCGGCAAAGGCCGGAGCGCGCGAAGTGCTCGCGTCCGAGATCGACCGCAACGGCGTCGCCGCGCTCGGTCTCAATGCGGCGGCGAACGGCGTCGCAATCACAGTCGTCGGCCAGGACATCACCGCTGGTCCGCCGCCGCCGGTGGATGTGGTGGCAGCCGGCGACTTGTTTTACGGGCAAGATCTCGCCGACCGGGTTATCCCCTTCCTCGACCGCTGCCTGGCCGCACGCATCAATGTGCTGATCGGCGACCCGGGCCGGACCTACCTGCCCCGCTCGCGGCTTCGGCTGCTGGCCGAATACCGCGTGCCGGATGTCGGCGAAGCAAAAGGCGCGGCGATGAAGCCGAGCGGTGTCTTCTCGTTCGAGCCGGAGTAGCCCTGCGAGTTCAGATCGTCTCCTTGACCCTTGCCGAAAGAAAGTCGGGCAGGTCGGCAACCGAATCCAGAATGACGTCGGCGATCTGCGATAGCGATTCCCGCGTGCCGGTGCCGGAGAGCACGCCGATTGCCAGACCGCAGCCGCCGGCCCGCGCCATCTCCAGATCGTGGCGATTGTCGCCGACCATGGCGATCGCGGCCGGCCTCAGGCCGGTAAGGTCCGAGAAGGCAAGGATCGTATCCGGCGCCGGTTTCGGATTGGCCACCGCGTCGTAACCATAGGCGGCGTCGAACAGCTGCGCGACGCCGAGAGTCAGCAATGTCTTTTCCGCGCCAGTGGTCGAATCGTTGGTGGCGACGCCGAGCCGGTAGGATTTCCTGTGAAGAACGCCGAGCGTCTCGACGATGCCCGGCAGCGCCACCGCCATCGCCGAGCCCTGCACCGAGGTGATCTCGTTGAAGCGGGCGACGGCAAGCATCTGGTCTTCATCCGACAGCCGCGGAAACCAAAGCTCGACGACATCCATGTTGGTGCCGGAGGCAAAGATGGAGTCGGGCTTGAAGCGTTTGGTGGCGAAATCGTAGCCCGCCGCGGCAAGCAGCCTGTCGGCCTTCCAGCGGTCGCCCTCCGACGCATCCATCGCCATGAAATCGGCAACGCCGAGCCATGTTGCGTTGAAGTCGACAAGCGTGCCGTCCTTGTCGAACAATATTCCTTTGATCTCGGCCAAGCCGCTTACTCCGATCCGCGCAATCGGTGGATGTGTTCCACCAGCCCGGCGGTCGAAGCGTCCCGCTTTGCGGCATTCTCCTTGCCCTCCACGACAGGCAGCAGTCCAGTCGCCAGTTCCTTGCCGAGCTCGACGCCCCACTGGTCGAAGGAATTGATGTTGAAGAGCGTGCCTTCGACGAAGACGCGGTGCTCGTAGAGCGCGATCAGCCGTCCGAACGTATGCGGATCGAGTTGTCTGTAGAGGATCGTCACCGAAGGCCGGTTGCCGGAGAAAACGCGGTGCGGGGCGATCCTGTCGACCTCGGCGGGCGCCATGCCTTTCGCCAGCATCTGCGCGCGCGCTTCCTCCAGCGTGCGGCCCTTCATGAAAGCCTCCGACTGCGCCAGGCAGTTGGCGAGCAACAGATCGTGGTGATGCTTGAGGTCCGGCTCATGGCCGATGGCCGCTGCGAGGAATTCGACCGGAATGAAATCGGTGCCCTGGTGCAGCAGCTGGAAGAAGGCGTGCTGGCCATTGGTGCCGGGCTCGCCCCAGACCAGTGGGCCGGTTGGCGTGGTCACAGCGCCGCCGTCGAGGGTGACGCTCTTGCCGTTCGATTCCATGTCGAGCTGCTGCAGATAGGCCGGCAGCCTCGACAGGCGCTGGTCGTAGGGGATGACGGCGCGAGCGGGGTATTTACAGATCACCCGATGCCACCAGCCGACCAGCCCCATCAGCGCCGGCAGGTTCCTGGCCAGCGGCGCAGTCTGGAAATGCTCGTCCATCGCATACGCGCCGTCGAGAAAGGCGCGAAAATTCTTCGGGCCGACGGCGATCATCACCGGGAGGCCGATCGCGCCCCAGACCGAATAGCGTCCGCCGACCCAGTCCCAGAAGCCGAAGACGCGGTCGGACGCGATGCCGAACTTGGCCACCAGCTCCAGCGCCGTCGAGACGGCGGCGAAATGCTTGCCGACCGCTTCCTTGCCGAGCGCCTTCTGCACCCATTCGCGCGCCGTCTCGGCATTGGTCATCGTCTCGACCGTGGTGAAGGTCTTCGAGGCCACGATGAACAGCGTGGTTTCGGCGGAAAGGCCCATCAGCGTGTCGTGGATATGAGCGCCGTCGATGTTGGACACGTAGTGCGTGCGCGGCCCGTCGTGATAGGGTGCCAGCGCCAGCGTCGCCATGGCCGGGCCAAGGTCGGACCCGCCGATGCCGATGTTGACGATGTCGGTGATCTTCTTGCCTGTGGCGCCGGCCGCCTCGCCGGAGCGCACGGCATCGGCGAAGACGCCCATCGCGTCGAGCACGGCGACAACCTCCGCCTTCACATCCTGACCGTCGAGCACGATGCCCTTGCCGTTCAGGTTGCGCAGGGCGGTGTGCAGCACGGCACGGCCTTCGGTGACGTTGATCTTCTTGCCTGAGAACATCGCGGCGCGCCGGCCTTCGAGATCGGCGGCTCCCGCCAGCTTCTCCAGCATATCCATCGTCTGCGCATCGACGGCGCATTTCGACCAGTCGAGCAGCAGGTCGCCGTCGGTGGCGGAGAATTTTTCGAAGCGCTGCGGATCGGCGGCGAAAGCCTCGCGCATGCTGCCCGATTTGGCCGCACGGTGATCGCGCAGGGCGTCGAGCTGTTTTTGAAAGGACGATTGATCCACTGCCTCACTCCGAGCCTTGAAATCCCAACATAACAGACCGGATGTTTCCGGCGCGTGTCGTCGCGTCCAAACTATCTAGCCGAAATCAACTGGTTTCAATGCGCAGCGATGACGCACGGCGTCACGCTGGGATGACGCGTTGCGTCACGCTGGGATGACGCGTTGCGTCACGCCAGGGATGACGCGTTGCAGCGAAGGATCACTGGCGTAAATCCCAGCGATCAGAAAAATTGATTGGCGCAACAGCTTGTGCCACCGGTACATTCGACTGGTCCAGCCAAGTGAAAAAAGCTGGCCATCGAGGAACATCTTCCATGCCACAGCGAAACGACACGGCCATATGGTCCGGCCTGTTCCGGATTTCGGCGGAATCCGGCCAGACCCTGCAGGCACAGATCCGTCAAGCGATCGTCGCCGCCATCCTCGACCGGCAAATCGCCGCCTCGATGCCGCTTCCGTCCTGCCGGATCCTGGCCGAGAAACTCGGCGTGGCGCGCGGCACCGTGGTGCTGGCCTTCCAGCAACTCGTCGACCAGGGTTTCCTTGTGGCGCGCGAACGGCGCGGCCATTTCGTCAATCCGGACGTGCTGGCGACGCCGGCCAAACCGCACCAGAAGGCACCCGACCAGGCCAATGAGATCGACTGGAAGGCGCGCCGACAGATCGCGGCCAGCGACATGCCGCCGCCGGCCAAGCACGACAACTGGATCAAGTCGTCCTACCCCTTTGTCTATGGCCAGTTCGATCCGGCACTGTTCCCGACCGCCGAGTGGCGCGAGTGCAACCGCATGGCGCTCGCCGTGCTCGAGATCCGCAACTGGGCGTCCGACATGGTCGACCGCGACGATCCGCTGCTGATCGAGCAGATCCAGGCGCGGCTGTTGCCGCGGCGCGGGATCTTCGCCAACCCCGATGAGATCATCGTCACGCTCGGCGCGCAGAATGCGCTCTACATGCTGGCGACGCTGCTGATGACCAAAGGCTCCAAGGTCGCCATGGAAGACCCCGGCTATCCCGACGCACGCTCGATCTTCCGGCTGGCGGGCGCCGACGTCACACCGGTCCCGGTCGACCACTCCGGCATCGTAACCGCTTCTATTCCCAGTGATTCCGGCTTCGTCTTCGTGACGCCCAGCCACCATTGCCCGACCATGGTGCCGCTGTCGGCGGAGCGCCGGCAGGACCTGCTGGCGCGCGCCAATCGTCACAACCAGATCATCATCGAGGACGGCTATGACAGCCAGCTTCTGGACGAAGCGCCACAGCAGGCGCTGAAGAGCCTCGACCGCTCGGGCCGCGTCATCTATGTCGGCTCGATGTCGAAGACGCTGGCTCCGGGCCTTAGGCTCGGCTACATCGTGGCCTCGGCCGGGCTGATCTCCGAGCTTCGCGCGCTACGCCGCTTCATGCTGCGTCATCCGCCGGCCAACAACCAGCGCGCGGTCGCACTGTTCTTGTCGCTTGGCCACCATGAGGCGCTGGTGCGGCGGCTGTCGAGCGCTTTCGACGAACGGCGCAAGCGTCTGATCCATGCAATTTCCGCTTTCCTGCCGGAGTGGCGCTCGACCGATTCCGCCGGTGGCGCGTCGCTCTGGCTCGAAGGGCCGCGCGGCACCGATTCGCGCGGGCTGGCCGAGGCCGCTGCCTCGCGCAGCGTCATCATCGAGCCTGGCGACCGCTTCTTCGACCGCACCGAAAAGCCGTCGCGCTTCATGCGGCTGGGCATCTCCTCGATTGCGCTGCAGCACATCGAGCCCGGCATCCGCGAACTGGCGACGGCGGCCGGGCGCAGGCCGGCGGCGGCTTGATGCCTCGGTCGGGGCGTGACAGAGACCAGCCGCCATTCTTTAGCGCTCTGGCATATGTGACGGGACCGTCTGGCTCATAGGCTGCACCAATGCCGGCGGCATAGTTCGAGGCATAAGGGGACGAAGCACGCCGATGGTGGACCAACCACCGCCGCCCGCTTCGCAGCTAAAGGTGGAGTGCCTCCCATGTCAGTGGCTGTTGAGAAGCCGGATACGCCTTCGGACCAACGTTCGCGGCGTTCCGGGGGGCGCGAAGCGCGTCGCGCCATGCGGGCGGCGCCACTTGCCGACGATGTCAAGCCGGTGCGCGCCGGCCTCGAAGGCGGAAGCTACGGGCCGCTCAGCGATAACGACCGCGAGCGCATCCACGAAGCGGTGCTGACGCTGCTTGAAACGGTAGGTTTCGCCAATGCTATCCCATCCTGCATCGAGGCGCTGACCAAGGCCGGCGCCACGCTCGGCGAGGACGGCCGCATTCGTTTTCCGCGCGCGCTCGTCCTCGACACCATCAAGAAGGCCGCACGCCACTTCACCCTGCATGGCCAGGATCCCAAGCACGACATGCTGATCCAGGGCAAGCGCGTGCATTACGGCACGGCAGGCGCCGCGGTGCATCTGGTCGACGTCGAGAAGCGCGAGTATCGCGAGTCGCTGCTGCAGGACATCTATGACGCGGCCCGCATCGTCGAAGGGCTCGACAACATCCATTTCTTCCAGCGGCCGATGGTGCCGCGCGACATTCCCGATCCGCTCGACATGGATTTCAACACGCTCTACGCCTGCGTGATGGGCACGTCGAAGCATGTCGGCACGTCGTTCACGGTGCGCGAGAACGTCAAGCCGGCGCTCGACATGCTCTACGCCATTGCCGGCGGCGAAGAGAATTTTCGCGCGCGGCCTTTCGTCTCCAATTCGAACTGTTTTGTGGTGCCGCCAATGAAATTCGCCGAGGACGCCTGCGGCGTGCTCGAGGCCTGCGTCGAAGGCGGCATTCCGATCCTGTTGCTGTCGGCCGGCCAGGCAGGCGCCACAGCGCCGGCGGCGATCGCCGGCGCGGTGGTGCAAGCGGTGGCCGAAGTGCTCGCCGGCCTCGTCTATGTCAACGCCATCAAGCCGGGGCATCCGGCGATCTTCGGCACCTGGCCGTTCGTCTCGGATCTCAGGACCGGCGCCATGTCAGGCGGTTCGGCCGAGCAAGCGGTGCTGACGGCTGCCTGCGCCCAGATGGCGCAGTTCTACGACCTGCCCGGTGGTTCGGCCGCCGGCATGACGGATTCGAAACTACCTGATATCCAGTCCGGTTACGAAAAGGGCATCACCGACGTGATGGCGGGCCTTGCCGGCCTCAACCTCGTCTACGAATCGGCCGGCATGCACGCCTCGCTGCTCGGTTTCTGCCTGGAAAGCCTGATCATCGACAACGACATGCTTGGCCATTGCCTGCGCTGCGTGCGCGGCATCGAGGTGACCGATGAGTCGCTGTCGATAGACACCATCGCCGACGTCTGCCTGAAGGGGCCGGGTCACTATCTCGGCAACGAGCAGACACTGCGGCTGATGCAGACGGAATATTTCTACCCGGCGGTTGGCGACCGGTTTTCGCCGAAGGAGTGGAACGAGAAAGGCAGGCCCGACATCTTGCAGCGGGCGATCATTGAGAAGAAACGCATCCTCGCCGAGCGCTTCCCGCGCCATGTCCCGAAGCTGGTCGACGACAAGTTGCGCGCCCGCTTCGGCAATCTTATCCATCTGCCGCGCAGCGGCATGGGCGGCTGAGACCGCTTCTCGTCAAAACGGTCAGTCGGTCCTCAACCCATGGCGCTCGACGACCTCGCCACTGATCAGCTTGGCATGCAGCGTCATCAGTTTGATTTGCGCATCGAAGCTGTCGCCGGCCTCAAGTGCCGCCTCCAGCCGGCGCTCCGCATCCAGCCTATGTTGAAGGCCGTTGGATTGCTCGAATGCTTCCGGCCCGGCAACACAATAGCCAAATAGCTGCGCCACCGCTGGATAGGCTTGTAGTGGCGGCTCGTCAGACCAGTGGTCCTTCATCAGATTGACAATGGTGAGCTTTGCTCCCTCCGGCACAAGGGCGGGATGAAGGTCGACGCCGCGTAACGCGGCGTCGAATTGCCTGAGGTCGCCTGATCGGCCGAACATTCCGAGGAAGCTTAGGGAAGAGCGTTGTCTCGCCATGATGTCCTATCCGAATGCCCGAACTACAATGAAGCGACGGCTGCACGCAGCCGCTATCCGCTCGCTGCCAGCAACAAAACACCGGCGAGGGCCGATCCCGCAAGCGTCGGCAGCATGCCGATCTTCAGCTTCAGAATGACGATCATGGCAGCACACGACAGCAGCGCCGCGCGCCAGTCGATGGATGAGAGCACCGGCACGTCCATTCCAAGCCCGATGTTGCGCACTTCGCCGAAGATGACGTGCAAGCCGAACCACAGAGCGAGATTCATGATGACGCCGACGACGGCGGCAGTGATCGCGGTCAGCGCCGCCGATAGCGCCTTGTTGCCGCGCAGGGCTTCGATGTAGGGCGCACCGAGGAATATCCAGAAGAAGCAAGGCGTGAACGTCGCCCATAGGGTGAGCATCGCCCCAAGCGATCCTGCAAGCAGCGGGCTCAACGATCCGGATTGGCGGAACGCGGCAAGAAAGCCGACGAACTGCAGGACCAGAATGAGCGGACCAGGCGTGGTTTCGGCAAGCCCGAGGCCATCGACCATTTCACCGGGTGCGAGCCAGCCGAAGGACTCGACCGCTGCCTGCGCGACATAGGCAAGGACCGCGTAAGCGCCGCCGAAGGTGACGACCGCCATGACGCTGAAGAAGCCACCGATCTCAGTCCACACGCTGGTGGATCCGGTGAACGCCCAGATCAGCAGCACGGGGCCGAGCCAGATCGGCAGCCAGATCGCAATGATGCGCGGCGCATGCCATCGCGTCGGCCTGGTGTGGGCCAGCTCGCCGCGCTCGAACATCAGGTCGACCGCGCCCTTGATGTCGGGAACCGCGTCTTTGCCGTGCGCCGCACCGGAAAAAAGGGCCGGCGCAACACGGTTTCCAATCCAGCCCGTCACGCCGGCAAGCAGGATGATGAGCGGAAACGGCAGGTTCAATGCATAGATGGCAATGAAGGCGGCGAGCGCGATCGAAACCATGACCCGGTTCTTCAGGGCCCGACGTCCGATCCGGATCATCGCCTCGATCACGATGGCGAGCACGGCCGCTTTCACCCCGAAAAACAGCGCCTCGACGAGGGGAGCGTCGCCGTATAGCGCATAGAGGATGCTCAAGGTGAGCATCACAAGCGCGCCCGGCGCGACGAACAGGATACCGGCGACCAGGCCGCCGATCGTCCGGTGCAACAGCCAGCCGATATAGATGGCGAGTTGCTGGGCTTCAGGGCCGGGCAGCATCATGCAGTAGTTCAACGCATGCAGGAAACGTTGCTCGCCGATCCAACGCCGTTCCTCGACCAATTCCTTGTGCATGAGCGCGATCTGGCCGGCCGGCCCGCCGAAGCTGAGCAGGCCGATTTTCGCCCAGAGCTTTACGCCTTCGCGGAAGGTTGGCGCAGCCGGCGCTTCGACGATCTCGCCCCCCGAAGCCTCCGTTCCGTCAGAAACCGGGGCGCTCATGGCTTGCTCACGCTTGGCCAGTTGTGCGTCTCCTCGGTGGCGTCGCGGCACCATCGGTAAAACGCATCGTAGAGCAGCATGCCTGCCTCCAGCTGTTCCAGATCGTCGCGAAACATCCGCGACAGGCCAAGCGAGGCGGCCAGGAATCCGGCCGCCTGGGGAACCAGATCGAGACTTGCAGTGTCGGCTGCGCGCACAATCATGGCTAGGCGATCGAGCGGTTCGGATTCGAGCCCGAACTCTTCGATCATCGTGTCGAAGGTGCAGCGTTCGCCGCGGTGTGACCAGAACACATTGTCGATGTCGAAAGGCACGGCCTGAAAGCGATCCGCAGTGGCCAACACTTCGGCCGCCTCGACAAAGAGAAAAACAGCGCTCGGATCGATGAAACGCCGGATCAACCAGGGACAGGCGATGCGATCGACCTTCGGGCGCGCCCGCGTCACCCATACGGTGCGGCCTTTTCCATCGCGGGGCGGTATCTTGCCGGCATCGACCAAAAGCCCCTTGGCATCGCGCCAGGCCTCGAAGCCGCCTTCGAGAGATTCGGCACTGACGCCCTCATGCCGCAGCCATGCGGCCACGCCTTGCGAGAGCTTTTGTCCTCTTTGGCAGATGACCGCCACTCGGCTGCCGGCGTATTCGGACGCCCAGGTAGAGACGGTTTTGAAATCACGCCGGCTTGAGGCCGGGAGAAGGCGCGGATCGGCGTTGTAATCATCTTCGATACGAACATCGACGATCGCGGGCGCACCCGGCAGACCAATCAGACGGGATAGCTGCGATACGGTGATAGCGGTTGTCGACGGCATGGCGTCCACCTCCTTGACAGAGAAGCTTGGACGCGAACGTTGGGCTGACGCCTCACGGGGTCGTCGCGATGCACCCCTTGCCATGATCGTGGATTTGTTGCGCCCGCTTGTCAAGCGTCATGCCTGAAGCAAAGGATGCTCTGGCTCCGGCGGCCGGTTTGGCGGAGCCAGAACACGTCTGGGAGGAAAACCATGAAAAAGACCTATCACGGCAGCTGCCATTGCGGCACGGTGCGTTTCGAAGCCGACATCGACCTCGCCGAAGGCATCCGCAAATGCAATTGCAGCTTTTGCTGGAAGCTCGGCTACCGGAAATCCTTCGCGGCCTATGGGGCCGTGCGGGTGACGGACGGCCGCGACCGGATGCGGGAATACAAGGCGACGCCGTCGAACTGGCCGGAAGGCGACATCAACCACTATATGTGCCCGAACTGCGGCGCGAATTTTCTCTCGCGCGGCTATCTCGACTTCATGGGCGGGAACTTCTGGGCGGTGAACGTCGCTTGCCTCGACGACGTCACCGAAGAGGAACTCGCCGCAGCACCAATCGTCTACGAGGACGGCAAGCGCGACAGGCAGGACCAGGCGCCGGAGATCACCGGCTATCTCTGAGCGGCGGGGTCAGAAAACATCTGACGGCGGCTTGATCGGTTCAAGCCGCCGCGAGCGAGAAGCGCCGCAGACCGGCGTCTAAAGCGCGTCGTCTGAAACACGCGACGCCCTTTAGATCTTTGTTTTTATGCTGTCGTTGTCCCAAAACCGCTGCACACTTTTGGGCGACATGCATTAGTGATTGTCCCGCGGCACGCCGCGGGTGTGCGCCACATCCTGGTACTTTACCGCCGGCTTCAGCACCATTCCTTCGGAAAACTGGTCGACCATGCCGCGCTGGATCTCCTGCCATGGCGTCTGGTGCTTGGGGTAGTGATAGCCGCCACTGTTCTGCAGCTCGGCGCGACGGCGCGTGATCTCGTCGTCGGTGACGAGAATGTCGGCGGTGCCCTTGCGCAGGTCGATGCGGACGCGGTCGCCGGTCTTCAACAGCGCCAGCCCGCCGCCTATGGCGGCTTCGGGCGAGGCGTTGAGGATTGACGGCGAGCCCGACGTGCCCGACTGGCGGCCGTCGCCGATGCAGGCCAGCGCATGGATGCCCTTCTTGATGAGATGGGCCGGCGGCTGCATGTTGACGACTTCGGCGCCGCCCGGATAACCGATCGGACCGGCGCCGCGCATGAACAGGATCGTGTGCTCGTCGATGCCTTGCGCCGGATCGTCGATGCGGGCGTGGTAGTCTTCGGGCCCGTCGAAGACCATGGCGTTGCCTTCGAAGGCCTCGGGGTCCTTCGGGTTCGACAGATAGCGTTCGCGGAATTCGGGCGAGATACCGCTGGTCTTCATAATCGCCGAATCAAACAGATTACCCCTAAGATTGATGAAGCCGGCATTGACTTTCAGCGGCTCGGCGACGGTGCGGATGACATCGAGATTCTCGTTGACTGCCCCACTGCAATTGTCGCCCATCGTCTTGCCGTTGACGGTCATGGCGTCGGGATGGGGCAACAGCCCGGCCTTCATCAGTTCGGCCACCACCGCCGGCACGCCACCGGCATGATGATAATCCTCGCCGAGATATTCGCCCGACGGCTGCAGGTTGACGATGAGCGGTATTTTGAGGCCGACCTGCTGCCAATCGTCATTGTCGAGCGGCACGCCGAGATGGCGTGCGATGGCGTTGAGGTGGATCGGCGCGTTGGTCGAGCCGCCGATGGCAGAATTGACGACGATGGCATTCTCGAAGGC
Organism: Mesorhizobium sp. f-mel; assembly: GCF_053850215.1. Classification (NCBI taxonomy): domain Bacteria; kingdom Pseudomonadati; phylum Pseudomonadota; class Alphaproteobacteria; order Hyphomicrobiales; family Phyllobacteriaceae; genus Mesorhizobium; species Mesorhizobium sp. f-mel. Next base: position 64,553 of record NZ_JBSPTO010000024.1, on the reverse strand, counting down.
CTGTCGGGTCATGATGTCGGAGGGCTTCAGATCCTCATGCACCATGTCGACGATGCGTTTTCCCGTCTCATAGGCGATCTGGCCACGCTCGCGATAGGGAGCGGGGATCGCGGCCGAGCCAGGCAGCTGCATGCCGAGCGCCTCGGCCAGCGAATTCATCGTGGTGGCGGTGCCCATGGTGTTGCAATAGCCGGTGGACGGCGCCGAGGAGGCGACGATGTCCATGAACTCGTCATAGCCGATTTCGCCTGCCGACAGGCGCTGGCGCGATTCCCAGACGATGGTACCGGAGCCGGTGCGCTTGCCCTTGTGCCAGCCGTTCAGCATCGGGCCGACCGACAGTGCGATAGCCGGAATGTTGACGGTGGCGGCGGCCATCAGCAGGGCCGGCGTCGTCTTGTCGCAGCCGATGGTGAGCACGACGCCGTCGAGCGGGTAGCCGTAGAGCACCTCGACCAGGCCGAGATAGGCGAGGTTGCGGTCGAGTGCGGCGGTTGGGCGTTTGCCCGTCTCCTGGATCGGGTGGCATGGGAACTCGAAAGGGATGCCGCCCATCGAGACGATGCCCTCGCGCACGCGCTTGGCCAGTTCGATATGATGGCGATTGCAGGGCGACAGATCCGAGCCGGTCTGGGCGATGCCGATCAGCGGCTTGCCCGACATCAGTTCGGCACGCGTCAGCCCGTAATTCAGATAGCGCTCGAGGTAAAGCGCCGTCATCCCCGGATTGTCGGGATTGTCGAACCACTCCTGCGAGCGAAATTTCTTTTTCTGCGTGGGGGCGCCGGCCATCATGGTCTCCGTATTTGTATGACAAATCGATATGACAACGCGCGAGAGCAGGCAAGAGGCACGCGCCATCCGATTCCGGACTTTGGTGCGATAGACATGCATCTACCCTCACGCTAGACCGCATCGGGGCCTGTCAGTTTGTATCCTGGAGATTTTGATGGCTTTGGTGATCGAAGGCGAGGAACGCATCGCCGCACCCCTGCAAAAGGTGTGGGAAGCGCTGAACGACCCGGACGTTCTGAGGCAGACCATTCCGGGCTGCCAGAGCCTCGAAAAGAAATCGGACACCGAGATGGGAGCGACCGTGGTGGTCAAAATCGGCCCCATCAAAGCGACGTTCAACGGCGAGGTGACGCTGAGGAAGCTCAACCCGCCGCATTCCTACACCATCCAGGGGGAGGGCAAGGGTGGCATCGCCGGCTTCGCCAAAGGCGGCGCCGATGTGACCCTGACCGCCGATGGCCCGGAGGCGACGATCCTCAGATATGCGGCCAAGGCCGATGTCGGCGGAAAGATTGCCCAGCTCGGCAGCCGGCTGATCGAATCGACATCGAAGAAGCTTGCCGGGCAGTTTTTTTCGTCGTTCGGCGAGAAGGTGGGCGGCTCCCCTCCCCCTTGAGGGGAGGGTGCCTCGCGAAGCGAGGCGGGAGGGGTCACCTCATACTGCCCCGACCTTCAACTGAGGCTAAGAGAGGTGGAGCGCGTTGCCGCGGACCCCACCGGGCCCTGCGGGCCACCCTCCCCTCAAGGGGGAGGGATCACTCGAACACGATGCTCGGCACGGCGGCTTCAGCCGCGCCGCGTTCTTCGTTGACCCTGCCCCAGACGTTCGAGGCGATGTCGCGGTAGATCTTCGCCTCGGCGCTATCGGGCTTCGAGACCACCACCGGCGTGCCGGCATCCGAGCTTTCGCGGATGCCCATTTCGAGCGGCACTTCGCCGAGGAAGGTGACGCCGAGACGCTCGGCCTCGCGGCGCGCGCCGCCATGGCCGAAGATGTCGTAGCGCTTGCCGGTGTCGGGGGCGAGGAAATAGCTCATATTCTCCACGATGCCCAATACCGGCACGTCGACCTTCCTGAACATGTTGAGGCCTTTCCGGGCATCGATGAGGGCCAGGTCCTGCGGTGTCGAGACGATAACGGCGCCGGCCAGCGGCACCTGCTGGGCCATGGTCAGTTGCGCATCGCCGGTGCCGGGCGGCATGTCGACGACGAGCACATCTAGCGGACCCCATTCGACCTCGCGCAGCATTTGCGTCAATGCCGACATCACCATCGGCCCGCGCCAGATCATCGGCGTCTCCTCATCGACGAGGAAGCCCATCGACATGACCTTCAGGCCGTAATTCTCCATCGGCTTCAGGACTTTGCCGTCGACGGTCTGCGGCCGGCCATGGATCTTGAGCAGCCGCGGCATGGACGGGCCGTAGATGTCGGCGTCGAGCACGCCGACCCTCAGGCCGTTGGCGGCGAGGCCAAGCGCGATGTTGACGGCAGTGGTCGACTTGCCGACGCCGCCCTTGCCGGAAGCGACAGCGATAATCGCCTCGATGCCGGGCACGCCGCGCTTGCCCTGGCTGTGCGAGGCCGGAGCATGCGGGGCCGGACGTGGCGCGGCAGCGGGTGCGGCCGGCGGCGCGGGCCTGGGGGCGGGTCTCTGAGGAACCGGAGCCTCCATGCCGCCACCTTTCCTTTCCGCCGTCAGCGCAACCACGGCGCCGGCGACACCGGGGATCGCCTTGACGACACGCTCGGCGGCGGCACGCAACGGCTCCATCTCCTGGGCCCGGGCAGCCGGCACCGTGATCGAGAAGAAGACCTTGGAATCGGCAATGAAAATCTCGGAAACCATGCCGAGGTCGACGATGTTGCCGGTGAAGTCCGGTCCGTTGACCGTCTTCAGGCGCTCGATGACGATTTCCTTGGTAACGTTTTCCTGGACGGCGGGCATCAGCTTTTCCTCTGCTTTCCGCTTGAGATAATGCAGTTCCCGAACATAACCAAGCGGCGGAACGACACGCACCGGGCATGGCATCAAAACTCGCGTCTGCTTGTAGGGATTTGCGGGAGTCGAAACGTCCTTACGGAAGAGGCACGCCGATAGCGCAAGCTGCGGTCGCCGGAAGACGAAGCAGCCCTATCTTGTCGCAGGGCTTCGGACGTGCTCGCCAGTAAGGAAAGGAGACCAATCATGCTCGCAAACAGCAACGCAACGGCCAATCTCGCGGTGAAGGACCTGGCCAAGGCCAAGGCCTTCTATGAAGACGTTCTGGGGCTGACGGAGGTTCACAACGAGGGTGGCGAACTGATCGTCTACAAATGCGGCGACACCAGCATCAATGTGTATCACTCGAAGTTCGCCGGAACCAACAAGGCGACGGCGGTGACCTGGATGGTCGGCGACGAAATCGAAAAAATTGTCAGTGGGCTAAGATCGAAAGGCGTTGTTTTCGAACATTACGACATGCCTCACACAACGGTCGAAGGCGACATCCACGTCGGTCACGGCATGAAGGTCGCCTGGTTCAAAGATCCAGACGGTAACATCCTGAACCTTGTGGACAGGTAGATTTCGCTCTGCCGCACCCATGCGACCCAAGCGCCACCCACGTCACGTCGCCAGGCTGACCGCGAAGTAGGTGAGGGCCGAAATCGCAGCCGTGGCCGGCAGAGTGACAATCCAGGCGATGACGATGTTGCCGGCGATGCCCCAACGCACGGCCGAGACGCGGCGGGCGGCGCCGACACCGATGATGGCGCCGGTGATCGTATGCGTCGTCGACACCGGAATGCCGAGCCAGGTGGCGGCGAACAGGGTGATCGCACCGCCGGTCTCGGCGCAGAAACCCTGCATCGGGTTCAGCCGGGTGATCTTCGAGCCCATCGTGTGGACGATGCGCCAGCCGCCGAACAATGTGCCCAACGCCAGCGCCGCCTGACACGTGATGACGACCCATAGCGGCACGTAGAAATTTTCTCCAAGCATGCCCTGCGAATAGAGCAGCACGGCGATGATGCCCATGGTTTTCTGTGCGTCGTTGCCGCCATGGCCCAGCGAATAGAGCGAGGCAGAAACGAACTGCATGACGCGGAACGTGCTATCCACGGCAAATGGTGTCTTGCGCACGAATACCCAGGAAACTGTAAGGATCAAGACAAGCGCCAGCAGAAATCCGGTCGCCGGCGAGAGGACGATGGCCGCAATGGTCTTGCCGAGCCCGGTCCAGACGATGGCGCCGCCGCCTGCCCTTGCAACGCCGGCGCCGACCAGTCCGCCGATCAGCGCATGCGAACTGCTGGAGGGGATGCCGACGAGCCAGGTGACGATGTTCCAGACAATGGCGCCGACAAGCGCGGCGAAGATCACCCCCGGGGTGACGATGGTGGCGTCGATGATGCCCGTTCCCAGCGTCTCCGCAACATGAAGACCGAAGAACAGGAAGGCGATGAAATTGAAGAAGGCCGCCCACAGCACCGCATTGTGCGGCCTCAGCACACGCGTGGAGACGATGGTGGCGATGGAGTTGGCGGCATCGTGCAGGCCGTTGAGAAAATCGAAGAACAGCGCAACGGCGATGAGCCCGACCAACACGGGAAAGGCGATGGCGGCTTCCATTGGCTAAACGTTCTCGATGACGATGCCGCTGATCTCGTTGGCCACGTCCTCAAAGCGATCGACCACCTTTTCCAGCTCGCCATAGATCTCGCTGCCGATCAGGTAGGCCATCGGGTCGCTGCGGCCATGTCTCTTGAACAGGTCTTTCAGGCCCTGCTCGTGCAGATCGTCGGCCCGGCCTTCCGCGCGCATGACCTCTTCCGCGATCGCGTTGAGGCGCACGCTGTGGGCCCCAATCTTGCTGAGCAATGGGATGGCCTCGGCGATCAGCTTGGCTGCAATGACGATGATGCCGCCCATTTCCTGCATCAGCGGGTCGAATTCCTTCTTCTCGAACAGCTTCACCGTCTTGACGGTCTTGTGCATCATGTCGATGGCGTCATCCATCGACTGGATCAGGTCCTTGATGTCACCACGATCGAAAGGAGTGATGAACGAGCGCCGCACAGAAAGCAGGACTTCCGCGGTGATGTGATCGGCCTGGTCTTCAAGATCGATGATCTTCTGGCACCAGCGATCGATGTCCTTGCCCTGGAGAAGCTGCTCGAGTGCCTCGGCGCCATCGACCACCGTACGGGAGTGTTGCTCGAACAGGTCGAAGAAACGATCTTCGCGCGGCAGCAGTTTGCGGAACCAGCCCAGCATGTTCAATCTCCGGTCGCCCCACGATCTTATTTCACCCACATAGCGCCGCATGCCGCCTCCGGAAACAGTAAGCCGGCTGAAAGATGTGGATGCAGCCGATTGCACGTGCGGCTTGCGGTGGCACGCAATTTCCCCGACCTTGTGCGCAACGCACCGGACAGATGGCATGATCGACAAGCTGGAATTCTTTATCGCGCTAGCCAGGGAAGAGCATTTCGGCCGAGCGGCGGAGGTGTGCGGTGTCACGCAGCCGACGCTTTCGACCGGCATCAAGCAGCTGGAAGGCCAGCTCGGCGTGATGCTGGTATTACGCGGATCGCGCTTTCAGGGGCTGACGCCGGAGGGAGAGCAGGTGCTGGTGTGGGCGCGCCGCATCGTCGGCGACACCCGCACGATGCGCGAGGAGATGCGGGCGGCGCGTCACGGCCTTTCGGGGCGCATCCGTATCGCCGCCATCCCGACAGCTCTGGCTATGGTGGCGCGGCTGACGACACCTTTTCGGGCAAAACATCCCGGCGTCACCTTCTCGGTGCTGTCGCGCACCTCGATCGAGGTGCTGTCGCTGCTCGGCAATTTCGACATCGACGCCGGCATCACCTACCTCGACAACGAGCCGCTGGGGCGGGTGACCAGCGTGCCGCTCTATGACGAGCGCTATCAGCTGATCACCGCGATCGGAAACCCCTATTCCGACCGCGACAAAGTGACATGGGCGGAGCTCAGCCAGCTGCCGCTCTGCCTGCTGACGCCCGACATGCAGAACCGCCGCATCATCGACCAGCATTTGGCCGAAGCCGGCACGCAGGTGCGGCCGACGCTCGAATCCAATTCGATGATCGTGCTGTTCTCCCATATCCGTACCGGCAAATGGTCGTCGATCATGCCGCTCAACCTATCGGAAACATTCGGCTTTTCCGAGCCAATCCGGGCCATTCCGATTGTCGAGCCGGATGCCAGCCACACCGTCGGGCTGGTGGCGACGCCGCGCGAGCCGCACACGCCGCTGGTCTCGGCGCTGCTGGACGAGGCGATGGCGTTGGCAGACGATTTCCGCGCCCGCCACTGAGCTAGAGATTGCAGGCTGAACGGCATCGATAGAAGATTTCTATCGAGCAACGGATCAGCTTTATTGATTTGGTGGGTTTCCTCTGATTTTTTAATCACTTAGCGGAAGATTACTACGACCAGGGAGGGCGCTGCATGACAATGCAGCCTGCAAGTACCGAGATCGCGTCGCGCACGGCGGTGATCGTCCAGGAGCTGAAGGGCCTCGAAGGCCCGCTGTTGCCGATCCTCCACGGCATCCAGGAAGAGTTCGGTCATGTGCCGCAGGACGCGCTGCCGGTAATCGCCGAGGCGTTGAACATCTCCAAGGCGGAGGTGCACGGCGTCGTTACCTTTTATCATGACTACCGCCGCCACCCGGCCGGGCGGCATGTGCTGAAGCTTTGCCAGGCGGAAGCCTGTCAATCGATGGGCTCGGACGCCCTTGCCGCCAAGCTCAAGCAATTGCTGGGCATCGGCTTCCACGAGACGGCCCGCGACGGTTCAGTGACGCTGGAACCAGTCTATTGCCTCGGCCTTTGCGCCTGCGCGCCATCGGCAATGCTGGACGGCGAGGTGATCGGCCGGCTCAATGACGAAAAGCTCGACGAGATCGTTGCCGAGGTACGTTCATGATCCCGCGCATCTACATTCCCGGCGATTCCGGCGCACTGGCGCTCGGTGCGGAGAAGATCGCCAAGGCGGTTCGTGCGGAACTGGCCGATCGCGGCATTGAGGCCAAGATCGTGCGCAATGGTTCGCGCGGCGCCTATTTCCTCGAGCCGATGGTCGAAGTGGCGACAGACAAGGGCCGCGTCGCGTACGGGCCGGTGAAGCCTTCCGACGTCAAAAGCCTGTTCGACAGCGGTTTCCTCGCCGGCGGCTACCACAAGCGCTGGCTGGGCGCACCCGACAAGATCCCATTCCTGGCCAAGCAGACGCGCCTGACTTTCGCGCGTTGCGGCGTCACAGATCCGTTGTCGCTCGACAATTACAAGGTGCATGGCGGGCTGAAGGGCCTGCAAAACGCGGTGGCCATGACGCCGGCCGATGTCGTCAGCCAAGTGACCGAGTCCGGCCTGCGCGGACGTGGCGGCGCCGGCTTCCCGACCGGCATCAAATGGAAGACGGTGCTCGATACCACGGCCGACCGCAAATATATCGTCTGCAATGCCGACGAGGGTGATTCGGGCACATTCGCCGACCGCATGATCATGGAAGGCGATCCGTTCGTGCTGATCGAAGGCATGACCATTGCCGGCATCGCGACGGGCGCTACCAAGGGTTTCATCTATATCCGCTCGGAATATCCGCACGCGGTAGCCGCCATGCAGAAAGCCGTCGAGATCGCCCGCAAGGCCGGCCTGCTCGGCCTCAACGTGCTGGGTTCTCCAAATACCTTCGACATGGAAGTCCGTGTCGGTGCGGGCGCCTATGTCTGCGGCGAGGAAACCTCGCTGCTCGACAGCCTCGAAGGCAAGCGCGGGCAGGTGCGAGCCAAACCGCCGCTGCCGGCGCACAAGGGCCTGTTCGGCAAGCCGACGGTGATCAACAACGTCATCTCGCTGGCTTCGGTGCCTGTCATCATGGATAAGGGCGCAGCCTTCTACAAGGATTTCGGCATGGGCCGTTCGCGCGGCACCATCCCGATCCAGATCGCCGGCAACGTCAAATATCCCGGTCTCTATGAGGCTGCGTTCGGCATGACGCTGGGCGAGATCGTTGATGATATCGGCGGCGGCACCGCGACAGGACGTCCGGTCAAGGCCGTGCAGGTCGGCGGCCCGCTCGGCGCCTATTTCCCGCGCGCGCTGTTCGATACGCCGTTCGACTACGAAGCGTTCGCCGCCAAGGATGGACTGATCGGCCATGCCGGCATCGTCGTGTTCGACGACAGCGCCGACATGCTGAAGCAGGCGCGCTTCGCCATGGAATTCTGCAGCATCGAAAGCTGCGGCAAGTGCACGCCCTGCCGCATCGGCTCGACGCGCGGCGTCGAGGTGCTGGACCGGCTCGCCCAGAACATCGAACCCGAGAAGCAGATCGCGCTGGTCACCGACCTTTGCAACACGATGAAGTTCGGCTCGCTTTGCGCTCTGGGCGGCTTCACCCCTTATCCGGTGATGAGTGCACTCAACCATTTCCCCGACGACTTTCGGCCGACGCCGGTCGCCGAAGCAGCGGAATAGGAGCGGACAGGTATGAACGCGGCATTCGACATCAAATCGCTGGTCCAGGAAATCGACTACGGCACGCCCGCTTTGGAAGCGGAACAGCAGGTGACGCTGACGGTCGACGGCAAGTCGGTGACCGTGCCGGCGGGGACCTCGATCATGCGCGCTTCGATGGAAGCGGGCGTCGAAATCCCCAAACTCTGCGCGACCGACATGCTGGACTCGTTCGGCTCCTGCCGGGTCTGCCTCGTCGAGATCGATGGACGCGGCGGTACGCCGGCCTCTTGCACGACGCCGGTCGGCGAAGGCATGGTCGTGCACACGCAAACCGACCGCCTCAACGCCATCCGCCGCGGCGTGATGGAACTCTATGTCTCCGACCACCCGACCGGCTGGAACGAGAAGGCCGGCACAGGCGCCAGCGAGTTCGACAAGGTCGCCAACACGGTCGGTCTGACCGAGAACCGCTATGGCGTTGACGGCCGCAACCACGTCAAGCAGGAGAACGGCGTAGCGCCCGGCCATGGTTCGCTGGCTGTCGACTACATCGCCCGCGATGAATCCAATCCTTATTTCACCTATGATCCCGCGCAATGCATCGTCTGCTCGCGTTGCGTGCGGGCCTGCGAGGAGGTGCAGGGCACCTTCGCGTTGACCATTGAGGGCCGCGGCTTCGAATCACGCATGGTCGCCGGCATGCACGAGGATTTCATCGCTTCCGAATGCGTATCCTGCGGCGCCTGCGTGCAGGCCTGCCCGACCGATGCGCTGCGCGAGAAAACGGTCCTTGCCAAGGGCCTGCCGGAGCGCTCGGCCGTCACCACCTGCGCCTATTGCGGCGTCGGCTGCTCGTTCAAGGCCGAGGTCAAGGGCGACGAGGTCATTCGCATGATGCCCTACAAGGAGGGCAAGGCGAACCACGGACATTCCTGCGTGAAGGGCCGTTTCGCTTACGGCTATGCGACCCACAAGGATCGCATCCTGTCGCCGATGATCCGGGAAAAGATTACCGACCCCTGGCGGGAGGTGAGTTGGGAAGAGGCGATCGCCCATACGGCCAAGGAATTCCGCCGTATCCAGTACCAGTATGGACGCACCGCGATCGGCGGTATCACCTCCTCGCGTTGCACGAACGAGGAAATCTATCTCGTCCAGAAGCTGGTGCGGCAAGGCTTCCGCAACAACAATGTCGATACCTGCGCGCGCGTCTGCCATTCGCCGACCGGCTACGGGCTCGGCCAGACCTATGGCACCTCGGCCGGCACGCAGGATTTCGACTCCGTCGATTACACTGACGTCGCCGTCATCATCGGCGCCAATCCCGCTTCCGCCCATCCGGTGTTCGCCTCGCGGCTGAAGAAGCGGCTGCGCCAGGGCGCCAAGCTGATCGTGCTCGATCCGCGTCGCACCGAGATGGTCAAGTCGGCACATATCGAAGCGGCCTATCACCTGCCGCTGAAGCCCGGCACCAATGTGGCGGTGCTGACGGCGCTGGCGCATGTCATCGTCACCGAAGGTCTTTTCAACGAAGCCTTCATCCGCGAACGCTGCGACTGGGCGGAGTTCCAGGACTGGGCTTCTTTCGTCGCCTTGCCGGAAAACAGCCCAGAAACCGTCGGCAGATTGTCCGGCGTCGATCCCGAGCTGATCCGCGGCGCGGCGCGTCTCTATGCCACCGGCGGCAATGGCGCGATCTATTACGGCCTCGGTGTGACAGAACACAGCCAGGGCTCAACCACGGTGATGGCGATCGCCAACCTCGCCATGGCCACCGGCAATATCGGCCGGCCGGGCGTCGGCGTGAACCCGCTGCGCGGCCAGAACAATGTGCAGGGCTCGTGCGACATGGGCTCCTTCCCGCACGAACTGCCCGGCTATCGCCATATCTCCGGCGAAGCCGTGCGCGACATCTATGAAAGCCTGTGGGGCGTGAAGCTGGACGATGAACCGGGCCTGCGCATTCCCAACATGCTGGATGCCGCCGTCGACGGTAGCTTCAAGGGCATCTACATCCAGGGCGAGGACATTCTGCAGTCCGACCCTGATACCAAGCATGTCGCGGGCGGTCTTGCGGCGATGGAATGCGTCGTCGTGCACGATCTCTTCCTCAACGAGACCGCGAACTATGCGCATGTGTTCCTGCCGGGCTCGACCTTCCTCGAGAAGGACGGCACCTTCACCAATGCCGAGCGCCGCATCAACATGGTGCGCAAGGTTCTGGAGCCAAAGGCGCGCTACGCCGACTGGGAGGCGACGCAGGAGCTTGCCCGCGCGATCGGGCTGGACTGGAACTATCAGCATCCTTCCGAGATCATGGAGGAAATCGCCAAGACGACGCCAAGCTTCGCCAACGTCTCCTTCGAGCTGCTCGACCGTGTCGGATCGGTGCAGTGGCCCTGCAACGAGAAGGCGCCGCTCGGCACCCCGATCATGCATGTCGATGGTTTCGTGCGCGGCAAGGGTAAGTTCATCCGCACCGAATATGTGGCGACGGATGAGCGGACCGGGCCGCGTTATCCGCTGCTGCTCACCACCGGCCGGATCCTCTCGCAGTACAATGTCGGCGCCCAGACGAGGCGCACCGAGAATGTAATGTGGCACGCCGAGGACCGGCTGGAGATCCATGCGCACGACGCCGAGAACCGCGGCATCCGCGAAGGCGACTGGGTGCGGCTGGCGAGCCGTTCCGGCGAGACGACGCTGCGCGCGCTGATCACCGACCGGGTGTCGCCGGGCGTCGTCTATACGACCTTCCATCACCCAGACACGCAGGCGAATGTGATCACGACCGACTTCTCGGACTGGGCAACCAACTGTCCGGAATACAAGGTCACCGCCGTGCAGGTGGCGCCGTCCAATGGCCCGACCGACTGGCAGAGGGACTATAACGAGCAGGCCCGCCAGAGCCGGCGCATCGCCCCGCTGGAAGCGGCGGAGTAGTCTTGGCCGCGCGCCGCAAAGCAACGACGCAGATATCGCGGCTGGCACACCGCGCCAGCGGCACTGCGGCCGTCAACCGCATGGTGCCGGAAGAGACGCCGGTGGCGTTCTCCTTCGCCGGCACCACGCATGCGGTGATGATGGCGAGCCCGGCCGACTTCGAAGATTTCGCGCTCGGCTTCTCGCTCACCGAGGGCATTATCGCTGCGCCAGAAGAGATCGAGGCGATCGAGGTCGAGGATCTCGGCGCCGGGATCGACATCCAGATCCGGTTGAAGGACCGGGCCAACGCGCGCTTCCAGGCGCGGCGCAGACGGCTCGCCGGCCCCGTCGGCTGTGGGCTATGCGGTATCGAGTCGATCGAGGAAGCGATGCGTTCGGTCGATGCGGTCGGTTCGTCCAAGCTTACGCTTGGTGTCGAGGACATCACCCGCTCGGTCAAGCTCTTGTCGAAGGTGCAGCCTCTGCACACGGAGACCGGAGCGGTACATGCCGCCGGCTTCTACGTGCCCGGCAAGGGCATCGTCATGGCGCGCGAGGATGTCGGCCGCCACAACGCCCTGGACAAACTCGCCGGTGCGCTGGCGAAAGCCGGTATCTCAGGCGCGTCGGGCGCGGTCGTGGTGACGTCGCGTGTCTCGGTGGAGATGGTGCAGAAGACGGCCGCCATCGGTGCTGCCATCATCATCGCCGTTTCGGCGCCGACCGCCCTTGCCATCCGCACGGCCGAGACCGCCGGAATGACGCTGGTGGCGCTGGTGCGCGGCGATGATTTCGATATTTTCACCCACCCTGACCGGGTGGTTTGCGGAGTTGCCAAGCATGTCGCATGACGAGGACCACATCACCAGCACCAGGGAAAAGCTGGTGCGCATGGCCAACCAGATCGCGGCCTTTTTCCATTCCAAACCGCGCGAAGAAGGCATTGCCGGCGTGGCCGAGCACATCAACAAGTTCTGGGAGCCGAGGATGCGGCAGCAGTTCTTCGAGATGCTGGACAGCGGCACCGAGAATTTCGACGAGCTCGTGGTGGCCGCTTCGGCCAGGATCAAGCGACCAAAGACGCCCGAGCAGGCTGACATGAGCCTTGGCTACACCCAGCCTACGCAGGCCGAAAGCGCGGGCCCGCTGAAATAGCCTAAAGCGCGTCGCATTTGAACAGATTCATGCGACGCGCTTTAACTTTTTGTTTTTGGCGCATGTCGTTATCGCAAAACCGCTGCGCACTTTTGCGCGACATGCACTAGGAGCCGCCAAAGGGTCCTATATTCCAGTCCTCTAAACTTTGGCTGCCGCAAACGGCTTGGCTCTGCTATGGTTGACGATAGGAAATCGTCTGGCCGGGCGGGGTCGTTGCGTGAGGCCGATCGAGACCAGATATGCCCGTAGCGGTGACGTGCGGATCGCCTATCAGGTGGTCGGCCGGGTTCGTTCGATCTCGTTTTCGTGCCGGGCTTCATTTCCAATCTCGACCTGCACTGGGAAGACGAAGGCTAGAGCCGGCTGCTGAAGCGGCTTTCAGCCTTCTCGCGGCTGATCCTGCTCGACAAACGCGGCACCGGTCTGTCGGACCGCATCGATACTAATCACCTACCTAGCCTTGAAAACACGCATGGACGACGTGCGCGCGGTGATGGTCGCCGCCGGCAGCAGGCGTGCGGCATTACTCGGTGCTTCGGAAGGCGCGCCGATGGCGATGCTGTTCGCCGCCACCTATCCGGAGCGGATGCGGGCGCTGGTGCTCGAGCTTCGACGGACCAGCGCGCGCCATACGCTGCGCGGTGGCGCTGCGTGATGCGGCACAGGGGATCGGCGTGGCCAGCGCGCAGAGCGTGCATGTTGGCGAGATTGAATCGCGCGGGCCGCCAACGGGGCTGACCGCGCGCGTGACGATGCAGCTCGCCGCCCAGGCCGCCCGCGGCAACATCCTGGCCGTCAACGGGAAGAAGGGAGACTACCCGTGCGCAACCATCACATGGCGGACGGCCGTGTAGTCTTCCAAGGCATATAGTGACATGTCCTTGCCGTAGCCGGACTGTTTCAGCCCGCCATGCGGCATCTCATTGGTCAGCATAAAATGGGTGTTGATCCAGGTGCAGCCATATTGCAACCGAGCGGCTGTCGCCATGGCGCGCGAGACATCCTTGGTCCACACCGAGGACGCGAGGCCATAGTCGCTGTCATTGGCCCAGTTCACCGCCTCGTCGACCTCGGAAAAGCGGGTAACGGAGACAACCGGCCCGAATACTTCGCGGCGCACGATCTCGTCTTCCTGCAGCGCGCCGGCGACGACGGTTGGCTGGTAGAAGAAGCCGGAGCCCTCGCCCGGCTTGCCGCCGGTGGTGATCTCGATGTGCTTCAGTTCCGAGGCGCGCTCGACGAAGCTCGAGACGCGGTCGCGCTGGCGACGTGAGATGAGCGGCCCGATCTCGTTCTCGGTGTCGTCGGAGCGGTTGTATTTGATGGTCGAGACGGCGGAGGAAAGGTCGGCGACGAGCTTGTCGTAGATCTTCTTGCCGGCATAGATGCGGCAGGCGGCAGTGCAGTCCTGGCCGGCATTGTAGTAGCCGAAGGCGCGCAGGCCATTGATCACCGCGCCGAGGTCGGCATCTTCGAAGACGATGACCGGCGCCTTGCCGCCGAGTTCGAGATGCGTGCGCTTGACCGATTTGGCTGCCGCCTGCAGCACCTTCTTGCCGGTGGCGACGTCGCCGGTGATCGAAATCATGTTGACTTTCGGGTGGTTGATCAGCGTGTTGCCGACGCTGTCGCCGCGGCCGAGCACAACGTTGACGACACCTTCCGGCAGGATTTCAGCGAGGATCTTCGCCAGCTTCAGCGAGGTCAGCGGCGTCTGCTCCGAAGGCTTGAAGACGACGGTGTTGCCGCCGGCAATCGCCGGCGCCAGCTTCCAGGCCATCATCATCAGCGGATAGTTCCAGGGCGCGATCGAGGCGACGACGCCGATGGCATCGCGGCGGACCATCGAAGTGTGACCGGGGATGTATTCGCCGGCGACCTGGCCGGGCATCGAGCGGACAGCGCCGGCAAAGAAGCGGTAGCAGTCGACGATCGCCGGGATCTCGTCGTTGAGCACGGCATTGATTGGCTTGCCACAATTGAGCGCCTCGAGGGCAGCGAAATCTTGTGCCGCGGCCTCGACGCGATCGGCGATTTTTAGGAGATAACCGGAGCGCTGCGCCGGTGTGGTGCGCGACCAGGTGACGAAGGCCTTTTCGGCCGCCAGCACCGCTGCCTCGATCTGCGCCTGGCTCGCTTCGGGCAGGTTGAGGATGGTTGCCCCAGTCTTCGGATTGAGGATTGGTTCCTCGGTTTCGGTGCCCTTCTCGAATTTCGAGCCGATCAGCATCTTGGTGTCCATGGAAGTCTCTCCCTTATGGATTCTTGACGTCATTTGCCCGAACCGGCGATCTGGTCGCCGTCGCGGGTGAGGTAATAGGCGACGAGGATGGGCAGCAGCGTCACCAGCACGACGACCATGGCGACGACATTGGTGACCGGGCGCTGGCGCGGACGGATCAGTTCTTCCAGCATCCAAATCGGCAGCGTCTGCTGCTGGCCGGCGGTGAAGGTGGTGACGATGACCTCGTCAAACGACAGCGCGAAGGCAAGCATGCCGCCGGCGAGCAGGGCGGTGGCGATGTTGGGCAGCACGACATGGCGGAAGGTCTGGAAGCCGTCGGCGCCAAGGTCCATCGATGCCTCGATCATCGAGCCGGAGGTGCGGCGAAAGCGGGCGACAGCGTTGTTGTAGACAACGACGACGCAGAAGGTGGCGTGGCCGAGCACGATCGTCCAGAACGAGAACGGAATCTCGGCCAGCGAAAAGGCTGAACGCAGCGCGATGCCGGTGATGATGCCGGGCAGCGCGATCGGCAGGATGACCAGCAGCGAGATGGTTTCGCGGCCAAAGAACTGTGTTCGCGACACGGCGGCCGCGCAGAGCGTGCCGAGGACCAGGGCGACGAGCGTCGAGATAGCGGCGACACGCACCGACAGCGACAGCGACTGCCACACGTCCGGGCGGTTCCAGGTGACGGCGAACCATTGCGTCGTCAGCCCCGGCGGCGGCCAGACGAAGCTCCTTTCCTCGGTCGTGAAGGCATAGATGAAGATCAGGAATATCGGCAGATGCAGGAACAGCAAGCCGCAGGCAGCGGCGATCTTCAGGCCGAGAGGAGCGGATGGTGAGCCATCAGAGCGCATCGAAGGCCCCCATGCGCTTGGCGCCCCAGAGGTAGAAGCCCATGATGACGATGGGCACCACGGTGAAGGCGGCGGCGAGCGGGATGTTGCCGGCGGTGCCCTGCTGCGAATAGACGGCCTGGCCGATGAACAGCCGCGAGGTGCCGATGATCTGCGGGATGATGTAATCTCCGAGCGTCAGCGAGAAGGTGAAGATCGAGCCGGCGACGATGCCCGGGAGCGCCAGCGGGAACAGCACGTTGCGGAAGGTCTGGCCGGGCGAGGCCCCGAGATCGGACGAGGCCTCGACCAGATTGCCGGGCACGCGCTCGAGTGCCGCCTGCACCGGCAGGATCATGAAGGGCAGCCAGACGTAGACGAAGACGATGAAGGTGCCGGTGGACGACACCGACAGGGAATTACCGCCGACGATCGGCAGCGACAGCCAGGCATCGAGCAGCCATAGAAGATGCAGCTTGGCGAGCAGCCAGGTCAGGATGCCTTCCTTGGCGAGGATGAGCTTCCAGGCGTAAATCTTGACCAGATAGCTCGACCACAGCGGCAGCATGATGCCGAGATAGAACAGCGCCTTCCAGCGGCCGCGCGCATAGCGCGCCGTGTAATAGGCGATGGGAAAGGCGATGATCGCGGAGGCGAACGTGACCAGGGCCGCCATCGTCACCGTGCGCAAGATGATGTCGAGATTTGCGGCCTGCAGCAGATCGCCATAGGTCTTCAGCGTGAATTCACGGTCGATGAGGCCGGAGAATTCGTCGATCGAGAAAAAACTCTGCAAGAGCAGTGCGAACAGCGAGCCGATATAGACGATGCCGAGCCACAGTACCGGCGGCAGCAGCATCAACAGCAGCAGGAGCTTGGGCCTGCGCCAGAACAGGTCCGACAGCGCGCCGCGCAAGCCGCGCGCGCGAGGAAGGAGGGCTGGGGCAGGTTTTGCCTGGGCAGCGGTCAGAGTCATGGTTTCTTCGACCGGTTGCGTTCCTTCGCGCCCCCCTCTGTCCTGCCGGACATCTCCCCCACAAGGGGGAAGATCGGATCTCGCGACCACTTTCGCCAATCACCAACGTTGCAGAAGAGGCGCCACTGGCGAAGCTGCCGATCTCCCCCCAAGTGGGAGAGATGTCCGGCAGGACAGAGGGGGGCGCCGTGAAGCGCCTTGTCTTGGCTATTAGCGACAGTTGCCGAAAGCGCCATCATGCCGGCTCGTCCATAAGATGCAAATGCTCGCGGTTGAAGGTGAGCACGACCGCCTCACCTTCCTTCGGCAAGGCGGCACCGGCCGGCACGATCGCGTGCAGGCGCAAGCCGTCGGCGTCGAGCGCCAGTCTGGTCGTGGCGCCGAGATAATTGGTCGAGACGAGACGAGCGGCAACGCCATCGCCCTTCGCCGCCCGGCCGATGCGAATGGATTCAGGGCGCAGGCTGCCCCAGCGATGCTGGCCGGAATAACGCTGGACGAAATCCGGCGGCAGCACATTGGACGAGCCGACGAAATCGGCGACGAAGCGCGTCTTCGGGCGCTGGTAGATGTCCTCCGGTGTGCCGATCTGCATGATCTTGCCGTCGTTGAAGACGGCGACGCGATCGGCCATCGACAGCGCCTCGCCCTGGTCGTGGGTGACGAAGACGAAGGTGATGCCGAGCGCCTTCTGCAGCGACTTCAGCTCCTCCTGCATGTTCTCGCGCAGTTTGAGGTCGAGCGCGCCAAGCGGCTCATCGAGCAGAAGCACCTTGGGCTGGTTGACCAGCGCGCGGGCGAGCGCGACGCGCTGGCGCTGTCCGCCAGAAAGCTGGCTGGGACGGCGGGCGCCGTAGCCGGGAAGCCGGACCAGCGAGAGCGCCTCCTCCGCCGCCTTCTGCCGCTCGGGCTTGCCGACGCCCTTGACCATCAGGCCGTAAGCGACGTTGTCGAGCACGTTCAGATGCGGGAACAGCGCGTAGTCCTGGAAGACGGTGTTGACGTTGCGGCGATAGGGCGGGACGCCTTCGGCGCGTTCGCCGAAAATGGAGATCGACCCCGATGTCGGCTGTTCGAAGCCGGCGATTAACCGCAGGCAGGTCGTCTTGCCGGAACCCGAAGGTCCAAGCATGGCGAAGAACTCGCCCGGCGCGATATCGAGGTCGACCACGTCGACGGCGCGCACGCTGCCGAAATGGCGCGAGACTCTGGCGAACGAAACGGCGGAGGTCATGGGCTGTCCCAGGCTGATCAAATTCAGGCGACGGCGCTGCCCCTCATCCGCCTGCCGGCACCTTCTCCCCGTATAGTGACGGAGAAGGGGCTAGCCGCAACGCTCGCGATCCCCCTCTCCCCGTTCTTCACGGGGAGAGGGTAAGGGTGACGGCAGGGCTGCGCTCTCACAACGAGCGAGACGGACTCACCGCCCGCCGATGACGCCGATATAGTCCGACACCCAGCGATAGTAAGGCACGCACTGGTCCTGGGTGGCGCACTTCGACACCGGCGTCTTCCAGAACTTGATTTTTTCGAAGTTGTCGTAGCCGTTGGTCTTGCAGCCTTCGTCGCCGAGCAATTCGTTGCCCTTGCAGGCAGCCGGCACCACTGGGAGCGAACCGAACCAGGCGGAGACATCGCCCTGCACTTTCGGCGACAGCGAGTGCTCCATCCACATATACGCGCAGTTCGGGTGGGCTGCGTCGGCCGCCAACATGGTCGTGTCGGCCCAGCCGGTGACGCCTTCCTGGGGAATGGTCGAAGCGACGGGCTTCTTGGCGGCAATCAGCGTGTTGACCTGATAGGGCCATGAACCGGAGGCGACGACGCCTTCGTTCTGGAAGTCATCGACCTGGATGGCAGCGTCATGCCAGTAGCGTCCGACCAGCGTGCGTTGGACGCGCAGCAGATCGAGGGCGGCCTTGTACTGATCCTCGGTCAGCTCGTAGGGATCCTTGATGCCGAGCTCCGGCTTGTGGAACATCAGATAATTGGCAGCGTCGGCGATGTGAATCGGCCCGTCATAGGCCTGGACGCGGCCCTTGTTCGACTTGCCGTCAGGCAAGGTCATCTCCTCGAAGACGACGTTCCAGCTCTTCGGCGCTTCCTTGAACACCTCGGTGTTGTACATCAGCACATTCGGTCCCCACTGGTAGGGGGCGCCGTAGTGGACGCCGCCAACCGTGAACCACGGCGCATCCTTCAGCCGGTCGTCGACCGTGCTCCAGCTCGGGATGAGATCGGTGTTGATCGGCTGGACCCGCTTGCCGGCGACGAGGCGCAGCGAAGCGTCGCCCGAGGCGGTGACGAGGTCGAAGCCGCCCTCATTCATCAGCGCGACCATCTCGTCGGAGGTGTTGGCGGTCTTGATGTTGACCTTGCAGCCTGTGTTCTTCTCGAAAGACGTGACCCAATCATAGTTCTTGTCGGTTTCGCCGCGTTCGATGTAACCAGGCCAGGCGACAACGTTGACCTGGCCTTCGCCCTTGCCGAGTTCCTTGACTTGGCCGATCGCCTGGCCGGAGAAGGCCAGCGCGACCGTCAATGCAGTGCACGACTTCAGGAATGAGTTCATCATCGATCTCCCATTTGAGGGGCCGCACTGTCGCGGCGGCTTTGGTCCCTGATTGTGAAAGTGCTGTGAAATTTCCGGTTTCGCAAATTCATTTATCAGAATGGCGATATCGATTTTTCCGATAGATTAACGACCAATCTTCTCCGGCCGCTGACGGACCATCCGCTGCGACTGTGCAAGCCCGATGAAGTCGCGCGCGGCCTGGGGCAGGCCGGAGCCGCGCCGCCAGACCGTGCCGACCTGAACAACCGGCAAGGAGCCCGAAATATCGCGCGATTCGATGCGGTCGCCTTCGAGCGACCATGGCCGGTAGACGAGGTCGGGCAGCAGCGCCACGCCGGCGCCGGTAGCGACTAGGCTGCGCACCGCTTCGACCGAGCGGGTGCGGAAGGCGACGTGCGGCTTGGCACCGATCGCCGCCAGCAGTTTTCCGGTATTCTCCTCGATCTCGTCGACGGTCAGCATGATCAGCGGCTCCGAGGCGATATCGCCAATGCCGATGATGTCGGCGCCGGACAGCGGATGGCCAAGCGGCAGCCATAGCCGATAGGCCGAGACTTCGAGAATTTCGGACTGCAGGGCGGTGCGGTCGCGCAGGTTCGAGGTGACCATGACGGCGATGTCGAGCTTGCCGCCGATCAGCAGATGTTCGAGGTAATCGCCATTGTCCTCGATGGCCGAAATCTCAACGCCCGGATAGGCGCGGCGATAGCGGGCGAGAAGGTCCGACAGCACATAGCCGGCGACCAGCGAAGTGACACCGAGTTGCAGCCGGCCGCCCGCCGCCGCTTGCTCGCCGAAGAAGGCGCGGCGCGCGTCGGAAACGTCGGCAAGTATCTTTGTCGCGTGGCGCAGGAACTGATGGCCCTTGTGGGTGATGTTCAGGCCGCGCGGATGGCGCTCGAACAGTTCGACGCCGAGATCGCCTTCGAGCTCCTTGATCGCCTCGGTGACCGATGATTGCGAGATGGACAGATTCTGCGCAGCACCCGACACCGTGCCTTGCTCGGCGACGGCGATGAAGAATTGCAATTGGCGGATTGTGAAGGCCATCGCCGAACTAAACACCGGGACAGCAAGGAAGAAAAGCCGCCGATCTCAGGCTCACCGCTTTACTGCTCTGGCCAGGTCAGGTCCCGCTATCGTCACCGGCAATGCTGAGCCGTGCGCCCGCTTGCCCAAGGGCGGAGGCGATGGCGCGCGGCGGCGGCCGATCGGTGACGAGTTCGGAAAAACCGTCGAGGCCGCAGACCTGGACGAGGCCCTGGCGGCCGAACTTGGTGTGGTCAGTGATGACGAGCGAGCGCTGGCCGCGCGACAGCACCATGCGGGCGAATTCCGCCTCTTCCAGATCATAGTCCATCACGCCCGTGACGGCATCGACCGCACCGGTGGAGATCACCGCATGGCTGACGGAAAAGCGGCTGACGAATTCGATGGCCGAGACGCCGAAGGCGGCGCCCGAATCGCTGCGCAGTTCGCCGCCGGCCATATAGACCTTGTTGCCGTTGACGGTGGCCAGCGTGCGGGCGATATCCGAAGAGTTGGTGACCACCGTCAACCGCCGGTGGCCGAGCAGCTCGCGGGCTAGGAAAGATGTGGTGGTGCCGGTGTCGAGCATGATCGATTCGCCGTCGCGGATGGTTGCGGCAACCATGCGGGCAATGGCGCGCTTGGCATCGGCATTCTCGCGCATGCGCCGCTCGAATGGCGCCTCGCCGGCCATCGACGGCAGGCCGACGGCGCCATGCATCTTCAGGATCGAACCGTCAGTGGTCAGCGGCTTGACGTCGCGGCGCACGGTCTCCAGCGAGACGCCCAGCCGGTCGGCCAGGCTGGCGATGGTGACGGTGCCCTCTTCCTGCAGGAGACGCAGGATTTCGCCATGCCGCTTGGAATGGATCATCGGGTTCGCCCAATCGGGTTGTTGCGCTGCTGACCGGTTCTAAGGCAAATCGGCCACAGTTCATAAGGAATCCTAAAGGATTCGGGCAAGAAGACAAAAAAAGCCACAAGTTTTCGTTGACAGGCCGGATCACATGGCGTGACACTGGCTCGTGACAGGCTCGGAACTGCCACGGGAGAACGATGGCAGAGCCGCACCAAATTTCGCCTGCCCGAACGTCTGGAAAATCGTCTGACGTAAGGGAAAAGGACTGTTTCGAATCCGCGGGGGCGGATGCCGGTGTCGAAGAACCCGGCACAGGGACTCGTCGGTGCGGTGCGGGATACCGATCCTGGCATCCCGCACCGACGAGATTTTCGCATTGCTCCCTCCTGCCGGCCGCCATCTTTGTCTCGCCCGTGGCGTCTTGAACCCCGCCCAACGAGGGATGAACCTGTGACCGCCGAAGACCGCATCCGCGCCCTGCCCTGCTGGACCGGCAGCATCGAGATCGCGCCGCTGCCGGGCGGCCTGAGCAACGCCAACTATCTGGTCAAGGACGCAGCTGGGCGGCATGTCGTGCGCTTTGGCCAGGACTTTCCATTCCACCACGTCTTTCGCGAGCGCGAGGTGATGACCGCGCGCGCGGCGCACGCCGCCGGCTTCGCGCCTGCGGTCCACCATTCCGAGCCCGGGATCTTGGTGACGGAATTTCTCGGCGCCAAGACCTATGTCGCGGAAGACGTACGCGCCAATATCGGCCGCGTCGCCGCCCTGATGCGCGGCTTCCATCGAGAGATGCCCAATCATGTCTCCGGCGCCGGCTTCATGTTCTGGGTGTTCCATGTCATCCGCGACTATGCGCGCACGCTGGAGGAAGCCGGCAGCCGCATGCGAAGCGAGTTGCCGCGGCTGCTGACGCTAGCGGACGAACTCGAACGGGCGCAGAAACTGCTGCCGATCGTCTTTGGCCACAACGATCTCTTGCCGGCTAATATTCTCGACGACGGCCATAGACTGTGGCTGATCGACTTTGAATATGCCGGCTTCAACACGGCGATGTTCGACCTCGCCGGCGTCGCCTCGAACGCCAGCATGAACGACGAGGAGTCCTTCGCCTTCCTGACTGCCTATTTCATGAAGGAGCCGGACGAGGCGATCCGCCGCTCGCATGCGGCCATGCAATGCGCATCGCTGCTGCGCGAGGCGATGTGGAGCATGGTTTCCGAACTTTATCTCGACGCGCCCGGCATCGACTACGTTGCCTATACCGACGAAAACCTGACGCGGCTCGATGCCGCGCTGGAAAACTACCGAACGAAATACGGACAGAAATCATGACATTGCCCGCTCACGCCGAGATCGTCGTCATCGGCGGCGGCATCATCGGCTGTTCAACGGCCTATCATCTGGCGCGTGACCACAAGGCCGATGTCGTGCTTTTGGAACAGGGCAAACTCACTTCGGGGTCCACATGGCATGCGGCGGGGCTGGTCGGCCAGTTGCGGTCTTCGGCCTCTATCACCCGCGTGCTCAAATATTCGGTCGATCTCTACAAGGGGCTGGAAGCCGAAACCGGGCTGGCCACCGGCTGGAAGATGACCGGGTGCCTCAGGCTCGCTATCAATGCCGACCGCTGGATCGAGTATAAGAGGCTGGCGACGACGGCGAAAAGCTTCGGCATGGATATGCAGTTGCTGTCACCGGCCGAGGTCAAGACAATGTGGCCGCTGCTGGAGGCCGGCGATCTCGTCGGCGCCAGCTGGCTGCCGACCGACGGGCAGGCAAGCCCTTCCGACATCACGCAATCGCTGGCCAAAGGCGCGCGCATGCATGGCGCCAGACTGTTCGAGGATGTCCGCGTTACCGGCTTCGACATGAAGGATGGCCGCATCACCGCGGTAAAGACCAACAAGGGGGATATCGCCTGCGGCAAGGTGGTGAACTGTGCCGGACAATGGGCGCGGCAGGTAGGCGCCCTTGCCGGCATCAACGTGCCGCTGCAGCCGGTGAAGCACCAGTACATCGTCACCGAAAGAATAGACGGGTTGGCGAGCGATGCGCCGACGATCCGCGACCCCGACCGCCGCATTTATTTCAAGGAGGAGGTCGGCGGGCTGGTGATGGGCGGCTATGAGCCGAACCCGCAAGCCTGGACGACCGGTCTTCCCGGCGACGATGTCCCTGATGACTGGGCGTTCCGGCTGTTCGACGACGATTACGATCATTTCGAGCAGCATATGAACCAAGCGATCGCGCGGGTTCCGGCGCTCGAAACCGTCGGCGTCAAGCAGATGATCAACGGGCCGGAGAGTTTTACGCCGGACGGCAATTTCATTCTCGGCGTGGCGCCCGAATGCGCCAACATGTTCGTCGGCGCCGGCTTCAACGCCTTCGGCATCGCGGCGGGCGGCGGCGCCGGCTGGGTGCTGGCGCAATGGGTGGTCGACGGCGAGGCGCCACTCGACCTGTGGGTGGTCGATATCAGACGCTTTTCCGACCTGCACCGCGACCGGCAATGGGTCCGCGACCGCACGCTGGAAGCCTATGGCAAGCACTACACGATCGGTTTCCCGCATGAGGAGTATGTCACGGGCCGGCCGCGGATCGTGTCGCCGCTCTATGAACGGCTGCAAAAGCACCGCGCCGTGTTCGGCTCCAAACTCGGTTGGGAGCGGCCGAACTGGTTTGCGCCCGAAGGCGTCGAGCCGAAGGACATCTATTCGATGGGCCGGCAAAACTGGTTTGCGCCGGTCGGCGACGAGCACCGGCACGTGCGCGAGAACGTCGGTATTTTCGACCAGTCGTCCTTCGCCAAATACGAAATGACCGGTGCGGATGCGCTGAAGGCGCTCGACTGGATCTGCGCCAACGACGTCGCCAAGCCGGTCGGCCGGCTCACCTACACGCAGCTTCTCAACACGCGCGGCGGTATCGAGGCCGACTTGACCGTGGCGCGGCTCGGCGAAGAACGATTCTACGTCGTCACCGGCACCGGTTTTAGGACGCATGATTTCTCGTGGATCGGCGACCATGTCGGCAGCGAGCTCGACGTGACGCTCACCGATGTCACCGAGGATTTCGGCACGCTTTCGCTGATGGGACCGCGCGCCCGCGACGTGCTGGCTGCGGTGACCGATGCGGACGTGTCGAACACCGCTTTCCCGTTCGGACATGTGCGGGAAATCTCCATCGCCGGCCACACAGTTCGGGCGCTGCGCGTCACCTATGTCGGCGAGCTCGGCTGGGAGCTGCATGTGCCGATCGCGGCGACGGGCGAAATCTTCGACGCGCTGATGGCGGCGGGCGAGAAGCACGGCATTCGCCCGGTCGGCTACCGGGCGCTGGAATCGCTGCGGTTGGAAAAAGGCTACCGCGCCTGGGGCTCCGACATCACGCCCAATGACACGCCGCAGGAGGCCGGCCTCGGCTGGGCGGTGAAGCTTCGCAAGAATACCGATTTTCTCGGACGGCGGGCGCTGGAAAAGATCAGCGGCGCTGCGCTGAAAAAACGCTTTGCCGGCTTCACGGTCGAAGATTGCGAGATCGTGCTGCTCGGGCGCGAAACGATCCTGCGCAACAGCGAGCCGGTCGGCTACCTGACCAGCGGCGGCTATGGCTACACGGTCGGCAAGAACATCGGCTACGGCTATGTGCGCAACGCCGATGGCGTCAGCGACGATTTCCTCGCCTCCGGCGACTACGAGCTGGTGGTGGCGATGGAGCGGACGCCGGCAAAAATCCATCTCGAGCCGCTTTACGATCCGGCGGGAGCAAGAATCAGAGCCTAATGCATGTCGCGCAAAAGTGCGCAGCGGTTTTGCGATAACGACACGCATAAAAACAAGAACCTAAAGCGCGTCGCATGAATCCGTTCAAATGCGACGCGCTTTAGACCAGCTCACGCGCAGAACGAGGCCGCGGCTCGGCACGGTGTCCGCCTCGCCCGGCATGGAGACATAGGGCGACGTCTCCTCGGCACGCGTGACGACGCGCTTCGTCTCGAGGTCGGCGACCGCGCGGCAAAACCGGCGCCTATAAGCACCGAGCTTGAGTCCGTACGTCAGATCGAGAACCGCTCTAGGGTTACTGAGATAAAACGCTATTCACTTTTCCTGAAACTTGTCTAGCGTTTCACCTGGATTCTACACATTCGAGACTGTTTTTCTATGACGAGGGCACAATATGCAAATAAACGAAATCAAGGAGAAAAAGCAGAAGATTATCGAAAGGTTCGGCCCCTGGACGGCAGGTTCCATCCATCTGGCCGATCAAATTGACACGTTCGATGAGCCGCACTGGGACGCCCGATTGAGGCGCTTCGTGCAGATCGCTGCAGATCTTGCGGGGAAGCCGTTGGAGAAGCTTCGCGTTCTGGACCTGGCGTGTCTCGAGGGGCAATACGGGATCGAGTTCGCGCTCCATGGGGCCGACGTGCTCGCCATCGAGGGTCGGGAGGCGAACCTTGAGAAGGTGCACTTCGCTAAGGAGGTACTCTCCCTGGACAACCTCGAACTCGCCCTAAATGACGTGCGCAACCTCGACGAGGAGCGCCATGGTCGTTTCGATGTTGTTCTATGTTTGGGGATCCTTTACCACTTGGATACTCCGGATGTCATGGACTTCGTGGAGAGAATCTCGAAGGTTTGCGGAAAAATATCAATCATCGATACCCATATCAGCCTCAGCGACGAAGCGTCGTACACTTGGAAGGGGAAGACCTACTGGGGCAGGTATAGCAAGGAACACGATACTGATGCGACCTCCGAGGAGAAGCTGGCAGCGCTCTGGAACTCGCTCGACAACCCGAAGGCCTTCCTCTTCACGCGTGCATCGCTCTGCAACCTACTCCGACACGTGGGCTTCACGTCCGTCTACGAGTGCTTGAACCCCTACGAGTATCATAATCCCAAATGGCCGCTGGCTGCAGAAGGGGACAGGCATGTCGTCTGGAGGGATCGCATCACCCTGGTTGCTATCAAAGGGCGGAGTCAGCCACTGCTCTCCTCGCCCATTACGGACGCATCGCCCGAGATCGATCGCCCCGAAAGGCCAGAGTATATCGAGCAGCTCCCGTGCATTACCGGAGTGCGCAGAAGGTCGAGAGGTCTGCGGTCGCGATTGAGCAGGTTCCTGCCCGGCCCTGTGAAGGCAGTGCTGAGGAGGATAATCCAATGAAATGTCGGACAGACGCCGGCGTTGACGCACCTTCACCGACGGCTGCAAGCCGCCTGACTTCCCCGGAGGCGTAAAGGAGGTCGGCTCTTGGGCACTTTTGATACTGCTGGCGAAGTCGGAAATAAGCCCAGTTCGGGGGCAACATGTTGCTTGTAAACTCGGGCTGTCAATTGTCTAGCCGCGGCCAAATTGGCTTCGCCAGCAGTATCACTTTTGGTGACATCGAGCGCACGGGAACCTTAACGAGGGGAATGGAAGAATGATCAGTTCACGCGCAGAACGAGGCCGCGGCTCGGCACGGTGTCCGCCTCGCCCGGCATGGAGACATAGGGCGACGTCTCCTCGGCACGTGTGACGACGCCCTTCGCATCGAGGTCGGCGATCCGCGCGGCAAAACCGGCGTCCCACAGCGTTTTCTTGACCGTCAGCACGATTATCCCGCCCGGCCGGCAAATGCGGATCAGTTCGTCGAGCCCCTCGGCGCCGACATGGCCCGAGGTGAAGACGCCGGCCGATATGATCCCGGCATAGGCATTATCGGCGAAAGGCAGCGGGCCGCCGAGCGCCAGGCAGTGAAGCGCCGAATAGACGCCCTTGCGCTCCGCTTTGGCCAGCATGCCCGCCGAGATGTCGAGTGCCTCGACCTGCGGATAGCCCGCGATCTTCAGCCACTCGCCGATGAGCCCGGTGCCGGCACCGGCATCGAGGAGCGGTGCCGCGCCGCGCGGCAAGTGGCGGGCAAGCAGGGCGAGGCAGATGGTCGGATGGCGATAACCGGCCGCCGACATGTCGGCGTCGTAGGTGTCGGACCAGCGGTCGTAGAGCGCCGCCACTTCTTCAGGCCGCTTCGCTGCATAGGCCGCGGCGAGCGCGCCTTCATTTTTCCTGTCCGCCATCGCAGTCCCGTCCGCAAAATCAAAGTGCAGCAGCGTCCTTCCGCGTCCGATAGGACCGTGCGGCGCTGGAGTGAATCGCATGCCGCCGATGATAGCCAAACGGCGAAATTTGTGGAACCGTCGTGGCCACAAATAAAGACGCAAAGAGGGCGGAAGCGATGGTGGACGAGGAAGCACGTGCGGCGCTTGCAGTCATTCCGGGGCTGGCCGGTTACGAGGGACCCTTGGAGCGGCTTGGCGGCCTCACCAACCTCGTCTTCAGGGCTGGAGATGTCTGCCTGCGGATTCCCGGCAAAGGCACCGAGGAGTATATCAATCGCGCCAACGAGGCGGTGGCGGCGCGGGAAGCCGCCAAGGCCGGCGTCAGCCCCGAGTTGCTGCATGTCGACGGCGAAACAGGTGTGATGGTGACGCGCTTCATCGCCGGCGCCGAGACGATGTCGCCGGAAAAATTCAAGACGCGGACGGGCAGTCCGGCGCGCGCTGGCAAGGCCTTTCGCATGCTGCACACATCCGGCGCGGTGTTTCCCTTCCGCTTCGAGCTGTTTGCGATGATCGACGACTACCTGAAGGTGCTGTCGACCAAGGCCGTTGCCCTGCCCGCCGGCTATCACGACGTGGTACGCGAGGCGGAAACCGTGCGCTCGGCGCTTGCCGCGCATCCGCTGCCTCTTGTCGCCTGCCACTGCGATCCGCTGTGCGAAAACTTCCTTGATACGGGCGACAGGATGTGGATCGTCGATTGGGAATATTCCGGAATGAACGATCCGCTCTGGGATCTCGGCGACCTCAGCGTCGAAGGACAATTCGACATCGCGCAGGAGGAAGAGATGATGCACGCCTATTTCGGTGGCGAGCCGACGCCGGCGGAGCGGGGCCGCGTCGTCATCTACAAGGCGATGTGCGATCTCTTGTGGACGCTGTGGGGGCTGATCCAGCTTGCCAACAGCAATCCGGCCGACGATTTCCGCGCCTATGCCGACGATCGCTTTTCACGCTGCAGAGCACTAATGGAGACGGCCGATTTCTCAAGGCATCTGACGGCGGTGCGCGCGGGTTAGGCGCCAGAAATCTGGAACCTTAAAGCACGCCACGTGATGGGATTCACGCGGTGTGCTTTAAGTCCTTGTTTTTATGCATGTCGTTGCCCCAAAACCGCTGCGCACTTTTGGGCGACATGCATTAGTTGACGCCTTTCGGCACGTTTTCCGGCGGCACAGTGTCCACCACCTTCTGGCGATGGAAGATGAACAGGCCGGCCAGTACGATGATGGCCGAGCCGATCAGGATGCGCGGACCGGGCATGTCGCCGAAGAAGGCCAGCCCGAAGATCACGGCCCACAGCAGCAGGCTGTAATGCAACGGCGCCAGCGTCGACGCCGGCGCCAGCTTCAGCGCCCTGGTGATCATCAGATGCGCGCCGCAGGAGACGATGCCAAGAAGCAGCATGGCGCCGAAATCGAGCGAGGACGGCGTCTGCCAGTTGCCGATGGTGAGAAACCCGCCGACCAGCAGCGTGCCGATGGTTTGCCAGGTAACCAACGAGGTGTCGCTGGTGCCACGCAACCGCCGGTTGAGGATGATGGCGAAGGCGAATGAAATGCTTCCGGCCAGCGCGAAGGTCGACGACAGCGAAAACGCGGCCGAGGACGGTTTGAGCATGATCAGCACGCCGCAGAAGCCGACCAGGATCGCCATCCAGCGGCGCCAGCCGACCTTTTCACCGAGCAACAGGTGCGACAGCGCCGCCACGTAGATCGGTCCGGCCATGTAGAAGCTCATGACGTCGGCGAGCGGCAGGTAGACGACGGCGGCATAGAACAGCGCCGTGTCAAGCGTGGTCATGACGACGCGCAAGACCTGCAGTTCCAGGCGCTCCATGCGGAACAGATTGGCCGCACTTTGACGCGCGATCATCGGGCCGAGCACGAAAAACGCGCCGATGGAACGGATCAGCACGACCTGGCCGACGGAAAAGCTGGTGACCAGCCATTTGCCCATCGCATCGTTCAACGCAAACAGGAAATCGCCGGCCAGCATCAGCGGAATGCCGGCCAAAAGCACATTCCTGATCGTCGAATTCTGGGCTGGTGGCTGTGCCATGCCGATGTCGCTTCCTCCCGCATGAAAGCTCGGTAAGCAGCGTCGTAGACGCAAGCAGCCGCTTTGACGAGCGGAAATCGGAAACCCCGGCCGGACCAGAGCCGGAAATCGGCTGGGCCTACACTAGGGCGGCGGACTTTCAAATCGAATCGTACCGCCGCTCCATCTTTTTATTGGAGCATCGAATTTTCCCAAAACCCGGTACCCACTTTTGGGTGCGATGCTCTAGATCGCCGCTTGAACGGCCTACTTTGGCCGTGACCGAATGATGACCGGACGATAGATCACCGGCCGGTCCCAGGGATCGAAAACCGACGCACTTCTCAGCTCAGCGCGGCGCGCCAGATCGATGCGCTGCAGACATTCGGCGAAGGCATCATTTTTTCTGACGAAGCCGTAGGACCGGCATTTCGCCTCGTCCGCGGCACGACGGTCTTCGGCCGTCATGCAGCCTGCACAGGTCGCCGCCAACGCGACCACCGTAGCCGTCTTGTACCACATGATGGCCTCCTCGACATAAAACTGGAGGTTGATTGTAGACTTGCGGTCAGGACCTATCAATCTGATCGATGCGCGGCCTGATGCAGGTCCAACGTCTTATTGGGCCTGCCAATTATTGGACATGAAGTGGCGGGCGATGCCTCCGGTTCACCGTTTCCGGCCGTCCCGCAATCGAAAGCCGAGTTTCCTGCCTGGCCCGCTCGGCCACCACCTTGCCCCTGGCGATGACGCAGAGGCGCTCGGGACGCAGGCGCAAGGCCTCGACCGGGTCGCCGGCATCGAGGACGACGAGACTGGCGCGCTTGCCGACCGCCAGGCCGAGATGGTCGAGGCCCATGATGGCGGCGTTGACGTTGGTGACCATGTCGAAGCAGCGCGCCATGTCGGCCGGGCTCGACATCTGGGCGACGTGAAGGCCCATGAAGGCGACGTCGAGCATGTCGGCGGTGCCTAGCGAATACCAGGGGTCAAGCACGCAATCCTGGCCCCAGCCGACGCGGATGCCGTGGGCAAGCATTTCCTTAACCCGCGTCAGGCCGCGGCGTTTGGGGAATGTGTCGTGCCGGCCCTGCAGCATGATGTTGATCAGCGGATTGGGGATCGCCGAGACGCCTGCCTCGGCGATCAGCGGCAACAGCTTCGAGACATAGTAATTGTCCATCGAGTGCATCGAAGTGAGATGCGAGCCGGCGACCCTGCCCTGCAGGCCGAGGCGTTGCGTCTCATAGGCCAGTTGTTCGATATGGCGCGACAGCGGATCGTCGGTCTCGTCGCAATGCAGGTCGACCATGAGGCCGCGTTCTGCCGCGATTTCGCACAGTTCCGTCACCGAACGCGTGCCGTCGGCCATGGTGCGCTCAAAGTGCGGAATGCCGCCGACGATATCGACCCCCATGTCGAGCGCGCGGATGGTGTTATCGCGCGCCGTCGGCGAGCGATAAAACCCGTCCTGCGGGAAGGCGACCAGTTGCAGGTCGATATAGGGCGCGACCGTTTTCTTCACATCGAGCAGGGCTTCGACCGCCAGCAGCCTGGTATCGCAGACATCGACATGGGTGCGGATGGCGAGCAGGCCCATGGTGACAGCCCAGTCGCAATAGGCGAGCGCGCGCTCGCGCACCGCTTCGTGCGTCAACAGCGGCTTCAGTTCGCCCCACAGCGAAATGCCTTCCAGCAGTGTGCCCGACGCGTTGATGCGCGGGATGCCCAGCGAGAGCGTGGCGTCCATGTGAAAATGCGGATCGACGAAAGGCGGCGAGACCAGATTGCCATGGGCGTCGATCGCCGTGCCTGCGGTAACGTTCAGCTCGGGCTCGATGGCCGCGATCGTCTCGCCGACGATGCCGATATCGGCGATCGTGCCGTTGGGCAGCATGCCACCGCGGACGATAAGGTCGAAATCCATCTGAAGCCACCTCGTTCAAAAAGCCGTTTCTTTCCGTGCAGCGTGCTGCCGCAAGGCGGACCCTCCAGGCGCGGTTCTTCCTTCTCCCCTTGTGGGAGAAGGTGGCCGCGAAGCGGCCGGATGAGGGGTGTTCCAGCTTGGCACCGACGGCACTCCGTCCAGCACCCCTCAACCGTCTTGGCGCTACGCGCCAATCCACCTTCTCCCACAAGGGGGAGAAGGAAAAGCGAACCTATTCCGGCACATACCTTACCGCACCCTTGGCAGCACTGGTCGCCATTGATGCATAGGCGCGCAAAGCCATCGTCACCTTGCGCTTGCGCTTTTCCTCTGGTTTCCAGGCGGCAGCTCCCTTGGCCTCCATCGCTGCGCGGCGGGCGGCCAGTTCGGCATCGTCGACGGCAAGCCGGATGGTGCGGTTCGGGATATCGATCTCGATCGTGTCGCCCTCATGCACCAGCCCGATCAGCCCGCCTTCCGCCGCCTCGGGAGAGGCATGGCCGATCGACAGGCCCGAGGTGCCGCCGGAAAAGCGGCCGTCGGTGACCAGCGCGCAAGCTTTGCCGAGGCCCTTCGATTTCAAATAGCTGGTCGGGTATAGCATTTCCTGCATGCCGGGGCCGCCGCGTGGCCCTTCGTAGCGGATGACGACGACATCGCCGGCCTTGACCTCGTTGGACAGGATCGCCTTGACGCTGGCGTCCTGGCTTTCGAACACCCTGGCCGGGCCGGTGAATTTCAGGATCGATTCATCGACGCCCGCGGTCTTCACGATGCAGCCGTCCAGCGCAAGGTTGCCCTTCAGCACGGCCAGGCCACCGTCCTTTGAAAAAGGATATTGGGCCGAGCGGATGACACCCTTCTCCCGGTCGAGATCGAGTTCGTCCCAGCGGCGATCCTGGCTGAAGGCGACCTGCGTCGGCACGCCGCCCGGGGCCGCCAGAAAGAAGTCGCGGACATTCTGGCTTGACGTGCGCGAGATATCCCAATGGTCGAGCGCTTCGCCGAGCGTTCGCGTATGTACGGTCGGCAGGTCGCGGTTGATCAGTCCGGCGTTATCGAGCTGACCGAGGATCGCCATGATGCCGCCGGCGCGGTGGACGTCTTCCATGTGCACATCCGCCTTGGCGGGGGCAACCTTGCATAACACCGGCACCTTGCGTGACAGTGCGTCAATGTCGTCCTGATCAAAATCGATCTCGCCTTCATGCGCGGCAGCCAGGATGTGCAGCACGGTGTTGGTCGAGCCGCCCATGGCGATGTCGAGCGTCATGGCATTCTCGAAGGCACCTTTCGAGGCGATGCTGCGCGGCAGCGCGGTGTCGTCGTCCTGCTCGTAGTAGCGCTGGGCGAGATCGACGATCAGATGGCCGGCCTCGACGAACAGCCGCTTGCGGTCGGCATGGGTGGCCAGCGTCGAGCCGTTGCCGGGCAGCGAAAGCCCGAGCGCCTCGGTCAGGCAGTTCATCGAATTGGCGGTGAACATGCCTGAGCAGGAGCCGCAGGTCGGGCAGGCCGAGCGCTCGATGGTCTTGACGTCCGCGTCGGAGACCTTGTCATCAGCAGCCGCGACCATGGCGTCGACCAGATCGAGCGCCTGCGCCTTGCCGGCGAGCACCACCTTGCCGGCTTCCATCGGGCCGCCGGAGACGAAGACGGTCGGGATGTTGAGACGCAGCGACGCCATCAGCATGCCCGGCGTGATCTTGTCGCAATTGGAGATGCAGACCATCGCGTCGGCACAGTGGGCATTGACCATGTACTCGACCGAGTCGGCGATGAGCTCGCGCGACGGCAGCGAATAGAGCATGCCGTCATGACCCATGGCGATGCCGTCGTCGACAGCGATGGTGTTGAACTCCTTGGCGACGCCGCCGGCCTTTTCGATCTCGCGGGCGACCAGCTGGCCGATATCCTTGAGATGGACGTGGCCCGGCACGAACTGGGTGAAGGAATTGACCACCGCGATGATCGGCTTGCCGAAATCGGAATCCTTCATACCGGTGGCGCGCCACAGGCCGCGGGCGCCGGCCATGTTGCGGCCATGGGTGGTGGTGCGGGAGCGATAGGCGGGCATAGACTGTCCTTGCTGTCTGCGCCGCGCCCGGACAGGCGCGGAAAACCGGAATTGAGCGGCGTTATATACGCCGCGGTCTGGTCTGGCCACGGTTTTGCGATGCGCCGCGTTCTTGAGCCAAGACGGTAAGCCGGCCCAGGCAGTAAAAAAGTCAGAGGTGCTGTCGGATCATGTTTTGCCCGAGCGTCCTTGGGCAGACGGCGCGGACGGGCATCAATCGCCAGCCGGCCGTTTTACGAGTGACAACAAAAACCAGCCCGAGGAGCAAGCAAATGCAAAAGATCACCCCCTGCCTGTGGTTCGACGACCAGGCCGAGGAGGCCATGAACCATTACATATCCATCTTCAAGAACTCGAAGGTGCTGAGCGTGATGCGCTGGCCCAAGGGCAGCGGCGATCGTGAGGGCAAAGTGCTGGTAACCTATTTCGAGCTCGACGGCGTTCAGTTCCAGGCGCTCAACGGCGGGCCGCAATTCAAGTTCACCGAGGCAGTCTCGCTGTCCATCGACTGCAAGACGCAGGAGGAGGTCGACTATTTCTGGGACAGGCTCATCGAGGGCGGTGGCGAGCCCAGCCAGTGCAGCTGGCTGAAGGACAAATTCGGCGTCTCCTGGCAGGTCGTTCCCGAGCAGTTGCCGAGGCTGCTGCAGGACCCCGACACGGAAAAGGCCGGCCGTGTCATGCAGGCGATGATGCAGATGACCAAGATCGACATCGCCAAGATCGAAGAGGCGGCCAGGGGGTGATCGAGCCGTCCGATCTTCCCTTCTCCCCTTGTTGTGGGAGAAGGTGGCCGAGCGAAGCTCGGTCGGATGAGGGGTGTTCCAGCTTGGCGCCGCCGGCACTCTGTCCAACACCCCTCCTCCGGCTCGGCGCTCCGTGCCGATCCACCTTCCCCGCAAGGGGGAAGGGAAGGCGCTGAGTCTAGTTCAGGCCGCCTTGTCGCGGACCTGGTAATCCTTGACCGCGGCGAAGCGGATCGCTTTCCAGCGCTCGGCCTCGTAGTTGAGCGAAAAGGCGTGTTGGGCCAGGAACACCGGGTCGTTGTCGAGATCGCGGGCAATGTCGCCGCGATGCGCCTCGATGAAGCGATGCACCTCGGCCTTGTCGTCAGCCGATATCCAGCGGCAGACGGAAAAGCGCGACATCTCGAAATCGACGGGCAGCGTGTATTCGAAGTTCAGCCGCTCCTTCAGCACGTCGAGCTGCAGTGCACCGACAACGCCGACGATGGCCGGTGAACCATCCTCCGGCGAGAACAGTTGCACGACGCCTTCCTCGGCCATCTGGTGCAGCGCTTCCTTCAGCTTCTTGGCCTTCATCGCGTCGCCGAGGCGAACGCGGCGCAGGATTTCCGGCGCGAAGTTCGGCACGCCGCGAAACAGGATCTCCTCGCCCTCGGTCAGCGTGTCGCCGATGCGCAGCGTGCCGTGATTGGGGATGCCGACGACGTCGCCGGCGAAAGCCTCGTCGGCGGTGACGCGGGTGCGAGCGAAGAAGAATTGCGGCGCCGACAGGCTCATCGGTTTTCCCGTGCGCACCAGCTTGGCCTTCATGCCGCGCTCGAGCTTGCCCGAGCAGACGCGGACGAAGGCGATGCGGTCGCGGTGGTTGGGATCCATGTTGGCCTGAATCTTGAAGACGAACGAGGTCATCTTGTCCTCGGTCGCCTCGACCTTGCGGGTATCTGCCTCCTGCGCGCGCGGCGGCGGCCCGTAGGCGCCAAGCGCCTCGATCAGGTCGCGCACACCGTAATTGCGCAGCGCCGAACCGAAATAGACCGGCGTCAAATGACCCTCTCGGAAGGAATCGATGTCGAGCGGACGGCAGGCTTCGCGCGCCAGCTCCAGCTCCTCGATAAAGCCTTCGCGCTCGTTTTCCGGCAACAGGCCGGCGACGCGGTTGGAATCGGGACCGTTGACCGGCGTGCGGTCCTTCTCGGCGTCGCCCTTGCGTACCGCGTTCAGCGCCAGATGATAGGTACCGGAAAAGGTTTTGCCGCGGCCGATCGGCCAGGTGATCGGCGCGGTGTCCAGCGCCAGCTTCTGCTCGATCTCGTCGAGGATCTCGAACGGATCGCGGCTTTCGCGGTCCATCTTGTTGACGAAGGTGATGATCGGGATGTCACGCAGCCGGCAGACCTCGAACAGTTTCAGCGTGCGCGGCTCGATACCCTTGGCGGCGTCGATGACCATGACCGCCGCATCGACTGCCGACAGCGTGCGATAGGTATCGTCGGCGAAATCCTCGTGGCCGGGCGTGTCGAGCAGGTTGAAGACGTTGTCCTCATACTCGAAGGTCATCACCGAGGTGACGACCGAAATGCCGCGCTCGCGCTCGATCTTCATCCAGTCCGACCGGGTTTGGATGCGATCCTTCTTGGCCTTGACCTCGCCGGCAAGCTGGATGGCGCCGCCGAACAAAAGCAGCTTTTCGGTCAGCGTCGTCTTGCCGGCGTCCGGATGCGCGATGATCGCGAAAGTGCGGCGGCGCGCCACCGCGTTCGTGATGTCTTCAGCCAATTTATGGAATCCCATGTGGTGCGCGGGCTTCTAGCAGCGGTTTTGCAGCCTGTCGAACAATTTTGGGCGGATGGCCGGTCTTGAGATAGGGTCGCCGCAACGACATCAGAAGACCCGATTCGACAAAGGACCATCCATGAGCGCAGCCAAGCAAGTCATCGTCGTCGGCGCCGGCATCATCGGCGCGTCTGTCGCCTGGCATCTGGCGAAGGCCGGCGCGAACGTAACGGTGGTTGCCGACAGCGGCGCCGGCGGCGTCGCCACGCCGAATTCCTTTTCCTGGATCAATGCCAGTTGGGGCAATCCAGAGCCGTATTTCCGGCTGCGTACCCGTTCGATGGCCGAATGGACGCGGCTTGCGCATGACGTGCCCGGCATTCCGTTGGAATGGTGCGGCGGCCTGTGCTGGGACCTGCCGCCGGCCGAGTTGGAAGCCTATGCAGTCGAGCACTCTGCCTGGGGCTACGGCATCGAGCGCGTCGACCGCATGGGAGCCGCACGTATAGAGCCCAATTTGACCAAGCTTCCCGATTTCGCCCTTCACGTGACAGAGGAGGGCGTCGCCGAGCCGGTCGCGGCCACGCAGGCGCTGCTGGTGGATGCCGAGCAGCGCGGCCTGCGGGTGATGGGCGGAACGGCCGTGACCGCGTTGGTGCAGACCAATGGCAGGATTACCGGCGTGGATATGTCAGGCGGACGGATCGCTGCCGACGAGGTGGTGATCGCAGCGGGCGCCGGCTCTCCGGCAATTGCGGCGACGGCCGGGTTAAAACTGCCGATCGAGACGCCGCCCGGCCTGATCGTCCATTCACGCCCCTACGAAAAGCTGCTCAACGGCTTGGTGATCGGCGATCGGCTGCACATGCGCCAGACTGCCGAAGGCCGCATCATTGCCGGCTCGGATTTCGGCGGCGCCGATCCGGGAATGGATGCCGCAGCCACCGGTCGCGAGCTGTTTGCGGCGATGAAGAGCATGCTGCGCGACGCCGACCGGCTGGAACTGGATTTCCACACCGTCGGCTATCGGCCGACGCCGATCGACGGCTTTCCGATCATCGGACGGGCTGAAGGCCTGAGCGGCCTTTATGTCGCGGTCATGCATTCCGGCATCACACTGGCCCCAGCCGTCGGCATGTTCGCCGCCCGGGAAATCCTCGACGACGCGCGCGACCCGCTGCTTGAGCCGTATGGGCTGACGCGGTTTGCTCAATAGCCGCGCGGACGGCGAAAACCGCCGCTCAGCAGCGCTATTGCCCTGGCGACGCCGAGCAGCCGCGCTTCCGACCAGCGGCGGCCGACCAGTTGCAGGCCGATGGGCAGGCCGTCGCGGTCCTGCCCGCAGGGCATCGACAGTGCCGGGTGGCCGCTGTAGTTGAACACCGCGCCGTAGGCCGGCAGCATCCAGTAGCTCTGCTCCCTGTCATCGACCTTGATCGGTGTTCCCGGCTCGCAATGCGGGAAGGCCGTGGTCATGGCGACGGGGCAAAGCAAGACATCGCAACCTTCGAAAAAACGGTCCCAGGCAAGAATTGACTGGTCGCGGCGGGTGAGCGCCTCGAACCAGCGCGAGACCGGTGTCGGTTCTTCCGGCGGCTTCGGCTGCGCAGCCTCCAGCATCATGCCGATCAGCGCACCACCTTGCGTCAGATCGTCATGCAGGTCGAGCGTCGGCAGTCTTGCTTCCTCGACGGCTGCCCCCGCAGACTTGAGTTGCTCGGCCAGACTTTCGACCGCGGCCCTGATTTCGCCGGCCACCGGAAAACCCGGAAAGGCCGGCGCGAAAGCGATGCGCAAGGTCTTGAGATCAACCTCCGGCATGTCCTCGACCGGAACCGGCGCAAGATCTGTGTCGCTGCCATCCGGCCCTGCTATGATCCCCAGGATCAGCGCCAGATCTTCGACGTTGCGGGCCAGCGGACCGATACAGGACATCAGCCGCACGCTGCGCGGCGCACCGGTGGGATCGGGAAAGGCGCCGGCCAGGGAGACGCGGTGCTCGGTCGGCTTGAGGCCGTAGACGCCGCAAAAGGCTGCAGGCAGGCGGATCGAATCCTGCATGTCGGTGCCGATCTCGAATGGTGTCATGCCGGTGCTGAGCGCTGCCGCGGCGCCGCCGCTGGAGCCGCCGGCGGTGCGCGATAGATCCCAGGGATTACTGGTGCGGCCAAACAGCGGATTGTTCGACTGCCAGTCGCCCAGCATCGTTGCGACATTTGTCTTGCCGATCAGCACGCCGCCGGCCGCCTTCAACCTGAGAACGACCGGGCTGTCTTTTCTCGCCACATAGTCGGCAAAGTCCGGGAAGCCGACCGTGGTCTTTATGCCTGACGTTTCGTGCGTGTCCTTCAGCGTGAACGGCACACCGTGCAGCGGCCCGACAGCGTCGCCGCGCGCCTGGGCTTCGTCGGCTTTCTTCGCTCGAGCGCGAGCCGCTTCCCTGTCGAGCGTGACGACGGCGTTGAGCGCCTCATTTTGCTTGTCGATCTCAGCCAAATGCGCGTCCAGCGCTTCCACGGCGGAAATCTTGCGGTCGCTGATCGCGGCAGCCAATTCTCTGGTGGAGGAAAAGACGAGATCCATGACCAATGCTCCGGCTTGCTAGCGGCGCCAGCCTCACCAAATGGCGGGCTACGGCGCGTCTTCAAGCCGAGTTCAGCATTCCAGAACAGGCGGTGCTTGATCGGAATTGCGCTGCAAGGGTCTGCTGAGGTCGGCGCCGTCCTGCGATATTGCCGCGATAGCGAGGGATCTACACGGCCAGCGCCAGTCTTACCGGCTCCGGCGCAAACGGGCGAATGGTCATGCCGTCTCTGGTGATGGTGACGAAGCTCGAGGGCGGGATCGGCTGCCAGTCGCCGCCATCACGGTCGAAAGGCTCCGACATAAGGCATCGCCCGCCGCCATTGCCGAAGACGGAGGTGTAGAGCGTCGGCGCGTGGGCATCGGTCGCATAGCGCACCGCATGGAGCGATTCGCCGTCCGACAAGGCGGCGGTAAGTCTCAGCGCCGGTTCGAAGCCGGCGCGGCGCGAGGCGTCCATAACGCGGCTGGTGGCGCGGAGAACAGCGCCCTCCGCATCACCCGACAGCCCCTCGTCGATCATCAGGAGAAAGAAGAGTTCGGAATCGGTGGTGCCTTCGCGCTGGGCGAAGACTGCGTCAGAGAGCGAATTTTCCAGCGCGCGGCGGATTGTTTCGAAGCCGCCGATCCGGCCGTTGTGCATGAACGACCAGCGGCCGGCAGTGAAGGGATGACAGTTCATGCGGCTGGTGGCGCCGCCGGTCGAGGCCCGCACATGGGCAAGGAACAGGCTGGACCTGATCTGGCGACACAGGCTCTTCAGATTGGGATCGGACCAGGCCGGCAGGATGTCGCGATAGAGACCCGGTTCGGGCCGGTCGCCGTACCAGGCGAGGCCAAAGCCATCGCCATTGGTCGGCGACTTGGCTTCCTGGGCGCAATGACTCTGGGCGATAAGCGAATGGCAGGGCGCCGTGACGATGTCTTCGAGGAAAACCGCTTCGCCAAGATAGGCCGCCCAGCGGCACATCGCTTAATCTTCCTTCAGGCGCGATCCATGAAAGCCGCAGGCTCCTTGATCGCGTGTGTGCCTCTTTTGTGCGTGCGCTCATAGAGCTCGCGAACGATTCGGCTGGCCGTGGTCTCAAACAGAAACGGCAAGAAAGCGTGAATGAGCGCGGCGAACGCTGCCATGAACAGGCGCGAGCAGAACCACGCCGCGAAGGCCATATGGCTGAAATAGGTCTCGCCCACCTTGGCCGGGTGCGAGGTAAAGAGCCTTGCAAGCCGTATCGTCATGGTGCCCTCCTACCGGGAAAAGCCCCGATGCTGAGTATTCTGGCACGAGCCTTTGGTTCATCGGTCCCAAAAGATCCTTGTATTTTGCCAATCATTGGGACAAGCATCCCATATGCCGCTGGAAATCGATGAGATCGACCGAAGATTGCTGGCCGAGCTGCAACGCGACGGTACACTGTCGGTCGACCAACTGTCGGAAAGGGTGTCGCTGTCGCGCAACGCCTGCTGGCGCCGGGTCAAGCGGCTGGAAGAAGACGGCGTGATTACCGGCCGGGTGGCGCTGGTCGATGCGGACAAGCTCGGCTTCGGCCTTTCGGTGTTCGTCCTGATCCGGACCTCCAATCACGATCCGAACTGGCTGCAAAAATTCCGGGCGGCAGTCACCGGTTTTCCCGAGATCACCGGCGTCTACCGGATGTCCGGCGACCTCGATTATGTGCTGCGTGCCCGCGTCGCCGACGTGAAGGCGTATGACCGGCTCTATCAGCGACTGATCGCCAAGGTGGCGCTGTCGGATGTTTCGGCCTCCTTCGTCATGGAGGAGATCAAGGAAACGACGGTCGTTCCCGTAGAACTGCGCTGAAGTGGAACTGCGCTGAAAGAAAGCCGTTGATAGCATTGCCGCCGAGTTGACCGAATCGGCGTTGGTAGCGATAGGATCAGCCTCATGCGCGCAGCCCTCTACACTTCCTCCGTCATCGGTCCGGCCGTCGGCTTCGTCAGGCTGCCGCATGGCGAGGGCCTGCCGCTTCCCGCCTATGAAAGCCCGGGCGCCGCCGGCATGGATCTGCGCGCCGCGGTGCCGGACGACCGGCCGCTGCTGATCCTGCCGGGAAAACGCGCGCTGGTGCCGACCGGACTGATCCTGGAGATCCCGGAGGGCGTGGAAGGTCAGGTCCGGCCGCGCTCGGGCCTGGCCTTCAAGCATGGCCTCACCTGTCTCAACACGCCGGGCACCATTGACAGCGACTATCGCGGCGAGGTCAAGGTGCTGCTGATCAATCTCGGCGACGAAGATTTCGCAGTGACGCGCGGCATGCGGATCGCCCAGATTGTCTTTGCGTCCGTGATGCAGGCGACGGTCGAGGAGCGCACATTGGCCGGCGGCACGGCGCGCGGCTCGGGCGGCTTCGGATCGACCGGCACGGCCTGATGAGCATAGTGAATGAGAATACCCAAACTCGTCATCTTCGATTGCGACGGGGTTCTGGTCGACACCGAGAACCTGGCCAATCGACGCCTCGCCGAATGGCTCAGCACTGCCGGCTACCCGGCCAGCTTCGAATATTGCCGTAAGAATTTCTCCGGCCGCTCCATGGTATCGGTGCAAAAGGAGGTCGAGGCGACCGGCGTGAGCCTCGGCGCCGATTTCGTCGAGCGTTGGAACGCCGGCCTGCCGGACCTGTTCGCGCATGGCGTCGAAGCCGTCCCCTATGTCAAGGAGTTCATCGAAGCCGTGCACGCTGCCGGCATCGCAACTTGCGTCGCTTCATCGGCACGGGTTTCGAAAATGCACATCACGCTCGGCCAGACCGGGCTGCTGCAGCTGTTCGAGCATGCGCTGTTCAGCTCGACCATGGTTTCGCGCGGCAAGCCCTTTCCCGACCTGTTCCTGCATGCTGCAGGCACGATGGGCTTCGCGCCCGCCGATTGCATCGTCATCGAGGACAGCGTCGCCGGGACGTTAGCCGGCATTGCCGCCGGCATGCGCGTATTTTCCTACTACGGCGACCCGCATTCCGACCGCGACGGCCTGACCGAGGCCGGCGGCATCCTGTTCGACGACATGCGCAACCTTGCCGGGCTGGTGCCGATCCACTGATCTGATCTTCAGGCTTCCCATCCGGCTGGATGCCTCGGTCGCCCGTGCTAGTTTGCGAACGTTCGACAGTGGGAGGCGCCAGCATATGAATTCCATCCTGCTTCGCTTCATTCTCGCCTGTTTGCTGCTGCCGTGCCTGTGGACTGCGGCCGGCGCCCAAGGCGTCAGTTTCCCGGACCTTGGCAGCGCCGTTCCCGGCCGCAAAGACACGATCTATCTCGACCTCGCCAGGATGGTCATTCCCGATCTCGCGGCGGATAAGGACGGCTTCTATCGGGGCTCCATGCCGATCGAGATGCGCCATATCGAGGGTCCGGATAGCGGTGGCTCGCCGCCCGTAACGTCGGGCTTTTCTGATGCTGGCGTGCTCCAGATCAAGGCAGGCGGCAAGGATCGGCTGGCCATGCTGTTCGACCTCGGGAGCTCCTCCGACAGCGCCGAGGGTTTTGCGGTGCTGGCGCTCTACGATCTTGCCAGCAGGCCGAGACTGCTCGACGCTGTCAATGTCGCCGTCGACCGGAGCACCTATTTCCGCGATCCGGGCAAGCTGCCGATCGGGCCCAGCGATGACGCCATCATCACCCTGAGCACGCATTTCAATTCGAGCCAGGGCTATGTGAGCACGCCGCTGATCCTGGTCCGCGACGACAGGTTCGAACTGATCGACATGATCTACACGTTCGACGAGTCACCCTGCGCCTACAAGCGCACGCAGGAGTTGGCGTTTCAGACCATTGCGGACGGCCAGCCCTATGCGGCCATCAAGGCGACGGTGACCGATGCCACCGTGCCGAATGGCGAAAGCTGCGACGAACCGGCGCCCGAGCCTTCCTCGCGCGACATCTCCGTCACCTACCATTGGGATGGGACCGCATACGTCAAGGGGTCCGACGCACTGGACAAATTGGCAGGAGAGAACGCCAATCGCTTCTGAGCCAATCGCATTCGTTTGCCCGGCGGGCAGTGGCGGGATAAAATGCGCTTCGCACTCTGGGGAGCATCCATGGACAAGGGCAAAATCTTTCGCGACCTGCACAGCTCGATCTTCGTCATGCCCAATCCCTGGGACGTCGGCACGACGAAACTGCTGGCTTCATTCGGTTTCAAGGCGCTGGCGACGACCAGCGCCGGCTTTGCCTTTTCGCGCGGCCTGCCCGACGGCGCGGTGACCTTCGAGGCGATGATCCACCACTGCCGCGAGGTGGCGGCGGCGACCGGCCTGCCGGTCTCGGCCGATCTCGAAAAGGGCAAGGGCGACAGCGCGACAAGTGCATCCGAAACCATCTTCGCGGCCGAGGCCGCGGGCCTCGCCGGCTGCTCGATCGAGGACCACACCGGCGAGCCCGACAAGCCGATCTATGATTTTTCGCATGCCGTCGAGCGCGTCGCCGCCGCAGCGGAGGCGGCACGGGCGCTGAAGCACGATTTCGTCTTCACCGCGCGGGCTGAGAATTTTCTATGGGGCAAGCCCGACATCGACGACACGATCAAGCGGCTGCAGGCCTTCGAGAAGGCCGGCGCCGACGTGCTCTACGCGCCGGGCATCAGTGACATCGAAACGGTGCGAACCGTCTGCTCGGCGCTGACCAAGCCGGTCAACGTCATGGTGAGGCCCGGCTTCACCATCGCCGATCTTTCCCTGGCAGGCGTCAAGCGCATTTCGCTCGGGCCCTGGCTGACCAATTTCGCCTTCGGCATGCTGGAGACGGCGGCGCGCGAGATCCAGCAGGACGGCACCTTCGGCTTCACCCGCACCGCCATGCCTTTCGGCAAGCTGCAGGCGTTGTTTGCCGAACCCCACGCATGACGCTCACCGTCGTCGACATGCACACCGGCGGCGAGCCGCTGCGGATCGTCACCGGCGGCTATCCCAAGATCCCCGCAGGCACGATCCTGGAAAAGCGCGCCTATGTGCGCGACCACCTCGATCATCTCAGGAAGATCCTGATGTTCGAGCCGCGCGGCCACTACGACATGTATGGCGCGCTGCTGGTGGAACCCGACCTGCCCGGCGCCGACCTCGCCGTGCTGTTCATGCACAATGAGGGCTATTCGACGATGTGCGGCCACGCCATCGTCGCGCTCGGCCGCTACGCCGTCGACGAGAGGCTGGTGGCGCGGCAGGAGCCGGTGACGACAGTCAATATCGAAGCGCCGTGCGGGCTGGTCGTCGCCTCGGTCGAGGTGCAGGACGGCAAGGCCGGCGCGGTGTCGTTCGAAAGCGTGCCGGCCTTTCTGTTCGCCCGCGACCAGGAGATTGAATTGCCGGGCTTCGGTTCGATCGGCTTCGACATCGCCTATGGCGGCGCCTTCTATGCGCTCGCCGATTGCCGCCAGTTCGGGCTGGAATTCGGCAGGAACCGCGTGCGCGATTTCGTCGATGCGGCGACAATGCTGACCGGGAAACTGAAGGCCGAGTTTCCGCTGTCGCATCCCGACCATGCCGACCTTGCCTTTCTCTACGGCACCATCCTGACCGACGGACAGGACGCATTTTCCGATACCCCGACCAAAAACATCTGCGTCTTCGCCGAGGCCGAGGTCGACCGTTCGCCGACCGGCTCGGGCGTCACTGCGCGGCTGGCGGCAATGCATGCCAAGGGCGAAATCGCCGGCCAGACGCGGCTGTTCGAGAGTGTTGC
Source organism: Mesorhizobium sp. f-mel (assembly GCF_053850215.1). NCBI lineage: Bacteria > Pseudomonadati > Pseudomonadota > Alphaproteobacteria > Hyphomicrobiales > Phyllobacteriaceae > Mesorhizobium > Mesorhizobium sp. f-mel. Next base: position 20,737 of record NZ_JBSPTO010000024.1, on the reverse strand, counting down.
AGGCTCGCGCTTTTCCGGCAGCGTGGCGAGGACCGCGAAAGCCGGGCTGCATGACGCCATTATCGCCCGAGTCGGCGGCCGCGCCTACTACTGCGGCCGGGCCGAATTCATCGTCGAACCCGACGACGAGTTGGGACGCGGTTTTCTTTTACGCTAGCGCCGGGGGTGTGCTGAGATTCGGGTCAGCCCGCGCTGAGAACGGTGGGTTCCGAGAACCGGAACGGAGCGTAACGTTTGGGTGCTTACCGGAAGCACAGGCGCAAGCCGGCATCACCCGAATATCAGCACCCCTAAGCCGCTTCCCGCGCACTGATCGCCTTGTGCAAATGCACCATCATGGCGGCGGCGAAGAGCGGCGTCAGAAGGTTGAGCAGCGGCACGGCGAGGAAGGCAGCGATAACCAGGCCGGCGAGGAACACCGTGACGGCATGTTTTTTGCGCAACGCCCGTGTCTCGGCCTCCGGGCGAAAACGCATGGCGGCGAACTCGAAGAACTCACGCCCCAGCAGATAGCCGTTGACGATGAAGAAGGCAGCGATGTTGATGCCCGGTACCAGCAGAAGCAGCAAGGCCACGATGTTGCCGACGATGACGACGCCGAAGAATCTTATCGCCAGCACCATCGAGCGCAGTGCCGGCATGGCGCGGCCGGGCGGGTCATTGGGATAGTCGGTGCGCTCGACCACTTCGGCGACGTCGTCGAGGAACAGGCCGGCGATGATCGCCGTCACCGGCGCGATCAGCAGCGCCAGCCCCAGCGCGAGACCGATGCCGGCGACGATGAAGCCCAGCCATCCGGCCCAGGACGGCAGGCTGGGCAGCCATGCGTCGATCCATGGCCAGGCCAGCCATTCGAACAGGCCCTCGATGGCGAACCACAGCGCGGCGAGCGCCAACAAGGTCAGGCTCAGCGTTTTTGCGAACACCGAGCGGAATTCGGGCGAAAACAGCCGGCTGGCGGCGGCGCGGGCGGCGCTAGAGATCACGGCGTTTCCAATTCCATGGCTGGTATCTCCGAGGCAGGCGGAGACAGGCAAGACACAGGCGGACAGCGTGTTGCAGTGCATCCGCCGTTCGACCAGATTAATAGATCCCGACCCTAGGCAAAGCCGCATCAAATCGCTAGACCCGCCCGCGGCCGGCGTGCCAGAAAGCCGGTGGTTTTCGCGGAGACATCATTGATGCCGAACTATGACGTGCTTTGTATCGGTAATGCCATCGTCGACATCATCGCCCAGTGCGACGAGGCATTTCTGGAAACGAACGGCATCATCAAGGGCGCGATGAACCTGATCGACACGAGGCGCGCCGAGCTCCTCTACAGCCGCATGGGCCCGGCCATCGAAGCCTCCGGCGGCAGCGCCGGCAACACAGCGGCAGGTGTCGCCAGCTTCGGCGGTCGCGCCGCTTTCTTCGGCAAGGTCTCGAACGACACGCTCGGCGAAATCTACGCCCACGACATGCATGCGCAGGGCGTCGCCTTCGACACCAGGCCGCTCAACGGCGAACCGCCGACGGCGCGCTCGATGATCTTCGTCACACCGGACGGCGAGCGCTCGATGAACACCTATCTCGGCGCCTGCGTCGAGCTCGGGCCGGAGGATGTCGAGCCCGACAAGGCCTCGGGCGCCGCCGTCACCTATTTCGAGGGCTATCTGTGGGACCCGCCGCGCGCCAAGGAAGCGTTCCGGCAGACGGCGAAGCTCGCCCATGCCGCCGGGCGCGAAGTGTCGATGACGCTGTCGGATTCGTTCTGCGTCGACCGCTATCGCGACGAGTTTCTGGAGCTGATGCGCTCAGGCACCGTCGACATCGTCTTCGCCAACAGCCACGAGATCAAGTCGCTTTACCAGACCGCCTCCTTCGACGAGGCGCTGGCGCAGATCCGCAAGGACTGCAAGATCGCCGCCGTCACCCGCTCGGAAAAGGGCTCGGTAATCGTGCGCGGCGACGAGACCGTCGCCATCGATGCGACCAAAATCCGCGAATTGGTCGACACCACCGGCGCCGGCGACCTCTATGCGGCCGGCTTCCTCTACGGCTACACGCAAGGGCGCAGCCTGAAGGATTGCGGCGACCTCGGCTCGCTGGCGGCCGGACTGGTCATCCAGCAGATCGGGCCAAGGCCGCGGCAGAATTTGCGCCACGAGGCTGAGCAGGCAGGGCTGCTGTAGGGCTCGACGTCGTCTCTTCCTTCTCTCCGTTATGGGAGAAGGCAGAGACGTCCGCTCTTCACGCCCCCGCCGTATACGCCGCGATCGCCGCCATGTTGACGATGTCGCTGTCCTTGGCGTTGAGCGAGACGATCTGGACCGGCTTGTCCAATCCGACCAGCAGCGGGCCGATGACCGTCGAGCCGCCGAGTTCCTGCAGCATCTTGGTCGAGATCGAGGCCGAGTGGAAGGCCGGCATGATCAGCACATTGGCAGGGCCGGTCAGCCGGATGAACGGGTATTGCGCCATGGCGCGCGCATTGAGCGCCACGTCGGCGGCCATCTCGCCGTCATACTCGAAATCGACGCGCCGCTTGTCGAGGATGCGCACCGCTTCCTGGACGCGCTCTGAGCGCTCACCCTGCGGATGTCCGAAGGTGGAATAGGCGAGCATGGCGAGCCTTGGTTCATAACCCATGCGGCGGGCAAAGCCGGCGGCTTCCTCGGCGATGTCGGCGATCTGTTCGGCATTGGGCATGTCGTGCACGGCGGTATCGGCGACGATCACGGTTCGGCCCCGCGCCAGCACGATCGAAACGCCAATGACGCGGTGGCCGGGCTTGGCGTCGATGACACGGCGGATGTCGTCGAGCGCCGTGGAGTAGTTGCGGGTGACCCCGGTGACGATGCCGTCGGCATCACCCAGCGCCACCATGCAGGCGGCGAAATGGTTGCGGTCGTTGTTGATCAGGCGCTGGCAGTCGCGAAACAAGAAGCCCTTGCGCTGCATGCGCTCGTAGAGATAGTCGGTGTAGACGCCATTGCGGCGCGACAGCCTGGCGTTGATGATCTCGATGCCTTGCTTGTTCAGCTCGATGCCGGCGTTCCTGGCGTTCTCCTTGATGATGTCGTCGCGGCCGAGCAGGATGGCGGTGCCGAGCCGCTGGTTCACGTAGGAGACGGCGGCGCGCATCACCTGCTCCTCCTCGCCCTCGGCGAAAACGATGCGCTTGGGCTGGCGGCGCACGCGGTCGTAGATGCGCTGCAGCGTCGAGGCGATCGGATCGCGGCGGGCGGAAAGCTCCTGCGCGTAGCGGTCGAGGTTGAGGATCGGCTTGCGCGCGACGCCGGACTCCATCGCTGCCTTGGCGACCGCGATCGGAATGGCCGAGATCAGGCGCGGATCGAACGGCACCGGGATGATGTAGTTGGGGCCGAATTTCGGCCGCATGCCCTGGTAGGCGGCGGCGACGTCGTCGGGCACATCCTGGCGCGCCAGTTCGGCCAGCGCCCGCGCCGCGGCGATCTTCATGTCATCATTGATGGTGGTCGCCCGCACGTCCAGCGCGCCGCGGAAGATGTAGGGGAAGCCGAGCACGTTGTTGACCTGGTTCGGATAGTCCGAACGGCCGGTGGCCATGATGGCATCGGTGCGGATTTCGGCGACTTCCTCCGGCGTGATCTCCGGATCGGGATTGGCCATGGCGAAAATGATCGGCTTCTCGGCCATCGACTGCACCATCTTGGTGGTCAGTGCGCCCTTGGCGGACAGGCCGAGAAACACGTCGGCGCCGTCCAGCGCCTCGGCTAGCGAGCGCGCGTCGGTCTTGACGGCGTGCGCCGACTTCCACTGGTTCATGCCTTCGGTGCGGCCCTGGAAGACGACGCCCTTGGTGTCGCACAGAATGATGTTTTCAGGCGCAAAGCCCATTGCCTTCATCAGCTCGATGCAGGCGATGCCAGCCGCACCCGCGCCGTTGCAGACCATTTTCGTGGTCTTCATGTCGCGGCCGGTGATTTCCAGCGCGTTGATCAGGCCGGCGGCCGAGATGATGGCGGTGCCGTGCTGGTCGTCGTGGAAGACCGGTATGTCCATCAGTTCGCGCAGCCGCTGCTCGATGATGAAGCATTCCGGCGCCTTGATGTCTTCCAGGTTGATGCCGCCGAAGGAGGGCCCGAGGAAGCGCACGCAGTTGATGAACTCGTCGGCATCCTCGGTGTCGACCTCGAGATCGATGGAATCGACATCGGCGAAGCGCTTGAACAGCACCGCCTTGCCTTCCATCACCGGCTTGGCGGCCAGCGCGCCGAGATTGCCGAGGCCGAGGATGGCGGTGCCGTTGGAAATGACCGCTACCATGTTGCCGCGCGCCGTGTAGTCGAATGCGCGGCTGGGATCCTCGGCGATGGCGAGGACCGGAACCGCGACGCCCGGCGAATAGGCGAGGCTCAAGTCGCGCTGGGTGGCCATCGGCTTGGTGGCGACGATCTCCAGCTTGCCGGGACGGCCCATGGCGTGGAATTCCAGCGCCTCCTGCGCACTGACGGAGGGCCCGGGGTTTTCGGTTTTCCTGGCCATGATGCTTTCGATTTCCTCACCCGTGCAGCACCTCGTCGAGACGGGCGCAATGCTTTCTTTTGTGGAACGTTCGGGATTAAGGCTACACTTCGCCGCTGTAAACCGCCAAGCAGATAGCTCGGGAATTTTGGAAGCAGCTTCTTGAACGACGAAACGCCCATTCGCAGCGACAGCGCTACGCCGGCCTTTGCGCCGGCGACGCCGATGATGGAGCAGTATATCGAGATCAAGGCGGCGGACCCGGATTCGCTGCTGTTCTACCGCATGGGCGATTTCTACGAGCTGTTCTTCGACGACGCCGAGAAGGCGAGCCGGGCGCTCGGCATCGTCCTGACCAAGCGCGGCAAGCACCAGGGCCTCGACATCCCGATGTGCGGCGTGCCGGTGCATGCCGCCGACGACTACCTGCAGAAGCTGATCGGACAAGGGTTCCGCGTCGCCGTCTGCGAGCAGATCGAGGATCCGGCCGAGGCGAAGAAACGCGGCGGCAAGTCGGTGGTGCGCCGCGACGTGGTGCGGTTGGTGACGCCCGGCACCATCACCGAGGACAAGTTGCTGGCGCCGTCAGAATCGAGCTTTTTGATGGCGCTTGGCCGGGTCAAGGGCGGGGCCGAGCCAAGAGGCGGGGAGCGCGGCAGCGCGACAGGGAACCAAGGAAGTTTTGCGCTGGCCTGGATCGAGATCTCGACCGGCGCCTTCCGCGTTGCCGAGACCACCGCAGACCGGCTGCTCGCCGATGTCTTTCGCGTCGACCCGCGCGAGCTGATTGTCGCCGAGCCGGTGTTTTACGATCCCGAGCTGAAACCGGTGTTCGACGTGCTCGGCCGGGTCGCCAATCCGCAGCCGCCGAGCCTGTTCGACTCGGCATCAGCCGCCGGGCGCATCGCCCGTTTCTTCGAGGTGGCGACGCCGGACAGTTTCGGCACGTTTTCCCGCGCCGAGCTATCGGCGATCTCAGGCGCTATCGCTTATGTCGAAAAAACGCAGAAGGCCGAGCGGCCGCCGCTGTCGCGGCCCGAGCGCGAGGAGCAGGGTTCGACGCTGTTCATCGATCCGGCGACACGCGCCAATCTGGAGCTGCTGCGCACCCTTTCCGGCAGCCGCGAGGGCTCGCTGTTCAAGGCGATCGACCGCACGGTGACCGGCGGTGGGGCGCGACTGCTCGCCGACCGGCTGATGGCGCCGCTGACCGATCCGGCAGCAATTGGTGCAAGGTTGGATTCGGTGTCGTTCTTCCGGTCGGAGACACGACTGTGCCAGGCGGTGCGGGCGAGCCTGAAGAGCGTCGCCGACATGCCTCGCGCCCTGTCGCGGCTGGCGCTCAACCGAGGCGGCCCGCGCGATCTCGGCGCGCTGCGTGCCGGGTTCGAGGCTGCCGGCACTATTGCCGAACTGTTCGGGGCGACCGCCCTTCCGCAAGAACTGGCGGCGGCGCTGGCGGCGATCGAGGCGCTGCCACGTCCGCTGGCCGAGCATCTGACGCAGGCGCTCAGTGACGAGCTGCCGCTGCTCAAGCGCGACGGCGGCTTCGTCCGCAGCGGCTACCACGTTGAGCTCGACGAAATGCGGGCACTGCGCGATGAATCGCGCAAGGTGATTGCCGGGCTGGAGCGCTCGCTGATCGAGGAAACCGGCATCCGCTCGCTGAAAATCCGGCACAACAATGTGCTTGGCTATTATATCGAAGTCACCGCCAACCACCATGCGATCATGACGAGCAGCGATGGAGCGAGGGCGCGCTTCATCCATCGTCAGACCATGGCCAATGCCATGCGCTTCACCACGACCGAACTCGCCGAGCTGGAATCCAAGATCGCCAACGCCGCCGACCGGGCGCTGGCGATCGAGCTTGCCGCCTTCGACAGGCTGACGGCGGAAGCGGTCGGCCAGGCGGACAAGATCCGCGGCGGCGCAGAAGCGCTTGCCGTGCTCGACGTGTCGGCGGCACTTGCGCTGCTTTCCGAAAGCGAAGCCTGGTGCCGGCCCGTGGTGGACGCCAGCCTCGCCTTCGCAATTTCGGGCGGACGGCATCCGGTGGTGGAACAGTCTCTGCGGCGTTCGGGCGAAGGATCGTTCGTCGCCAATGATTGCGATCTATCGCCGGAAGGCGATGCCAAGAACGGCGCGATCTGGCTGCTGACCGGCCCCAATATGGGCGGCAAATCGACCTTCCTCAGGCAGAACGCGCTGATCGCCATCCTCGCCCAGACCGGCTCCTTCGTGCCGGCGGCATCAGCCCATATCGGCGTCGTCGACCGGCTGTTTTCACGTGTCGGGGCCTCGGACGATCTGGCGCGCGGCCGCTCGACCTTCATGGTCGAGATGGTCGAAACGGCGGCGATCCTCAACCAGGCCGGCGAACGCGCGCTGGTGATCCTGGACGAGATCGGCCGCGGCACAGCTACCTTCGACGGCCTGTCGATCGCCTGGGCGGCGGTCGAGTATCTGCACGAGAAGAACCGTTGCCGGGCGATCTTCGCCACCCACTTCCACGAGATGACGGCGCTGGCCAGCAAACTCGCTCGGCTGCACAACGTCACCATGCGGGTCAAGGAATGGGAGGGCGACGTGGTCTTCCTGCACGAGGTCGGCAAGGGTGCCGCCGACCGCTCCTACGGCGTGCAGGTGGCGCGTCTGGCCGGCTTGCCGGAAGCGGTGGTCGGGCGGGCCAGGGAAGTGCTGCACCAGCTGGAAGCGGGCGAGGTTTCGGGCAAGGCAAACCGGCTGGTCGACGATCTGCCGCTGTTTTCGGTGGCGGTGAAACGAGAGGCGCCGAAGCCGGCAAAGAGCGATGGACTAAGCGCGGCGCTAGGGGAGATCAATCCCGACGAGATGACGCCGAGGGAGGCGCTGGAAGCGCTGTATCGGCTGAAGGGAATGGCGGGGAAGTAGTCAGGCTTCGTACGATAGCGCAGGGAACGCGACCCTAGGTCCTGCGCCACCTCAAATCATCTGCAGCCCGCGCTTGCGGGTCGGTGGCGGGAAGGCACGGTCGATTTCTGCGGAATCTTCCGAGGTGAGCTCGATGTCCAACGCAGCGACATTCTGGCGGACATGCTCTTGCCTGCCGGCCTTTGGGATGGCGATGACGCCGTCCTGTGCCATCAGCCAGGCCAGCGCCAACTGAGCCGCCGTGGCATTGTGGCGGGCGGCGATGGCTTCGAGCGTGGTATTGCGCGCCAATACGCCCTGATCGACCGGCGAATAGGCCATCAGCGGAATGCCGCGTTGCCGGCTCCAGGGCGCAAGGTCGAATTCGGGGCCGCGCTGGGACAGATTGTAGAGGATCTGGTTGGTCTGGACGCTGTCGCCGGCCGGCAGGCTGACCAGTTCCTCCATCTCATGAGTGTCGAAATTGCTGACGCCCCAGTGGCGGATCTTGCCGGCCTTTTTCAACGCGTCGAAGGCCTCGACCGTTTCCGCCAGAGGCAGGCTGCCGGGCCAGTGCAGCAGATAGAGATCGATACGGTCGGTGCGCAGATGCCTGAGGCTTCTGTCGCAGGCCGCCGGAACGCCGATGCGCGAGGCGTTGGACGGGAGCACCTTGGAGACCAGGAACACCTCGTCGCGGCGCCCGGCAATGGCATCCGCCACCACCTCCTCGGCCCCGCCGCTGGCATACATTTCGGCGGTGTCGATCAGCGTCATGCCGAGATCGAGCCCGAGCTTCAGCGCGTTGACCTCATCGTCATGGCGGCTGAAATCCTCGCCCATCCTCCACGTGCCTTGACCCAGCACGGGAAGGGCTTCGCCCGAGGGCAATGTGGTGGTTCTTATCGTTGATGGCATGGCGCGCTCCAATCGACGCCCGATGGCAGCACACCCTTCGGGAGAAATCCACCCCGGATTTCCCGCGAGCTGCCTGGTGCTACTCCACCGGATGGGCGGCCAGCCAATCCTGCATCTGCTTGATCTCGGCTTCCTGCGCCGCGATCACCGCTTCGGCCATTTTGCGCATTTCCGGATCCTTGCCATTGGCAAGCTCGATCTTGGCCATGTCGATTGCGGCCTGATGATGCGGGATCATGCCGCGGGCGAAATCGACATCGGTATTGCCGGAAGGTTCGATCGCCATCATGGCGGTGTGCATCTTGTCCATCGCCGCCTTGTACCCGTTGGTCGAGGGGCTTTGCGCGCCCATCGCGCCCATGTCGTGCGCCCCCTTGTCGTGTTTCATCTCCTGGGCTTGCGACGGAATGCTTTCGAGGAAAACGGCAAGCAGCATTCCGGCCGCCATCAGCAGCAGCACGATCTTCTTGGCCAAGGTCATTCGTGATCTCCTTTTTGAACGAATTTCTATCTGGAGGCTTGGCTCAGAGTCTCAACGTCCTGAGCCGCAACGCGTTGGTGATGACCGAAACCGAGGACAGGCTCATCGCCGCTGCCGCAATCATCGGCGACAATAACGTGCCGGTGAGCGGATAGAGCACGCCGGCGGCAACCGGCACGCCAAGCACGTTGTAGAGGAAGGCGAAGAACAGGTTCTGGCGGATGTTGCGGATCGTCGCCTGGGCGAGCGTGCGGGCCCGGACGATGCCGTTGAGATCGCCCTTGACCAGCGTGATCCCAGCGCTTTCGACCGCTACATCGGCGCCGGTGCCCATGGCGATGCCGACATCGGCGGCGGCCAGCGCCGGCGCGTCGTTGACGCCGTCGCCGGCCATGGCGACGCCGGCGCCCCTGGCGCGCAACTCCTCGACCAGCGCACTCTTCTGTTCCGGCAGCAGGCCGGCACGCACCTCGTCGATGCCGAGTTTGCTGGCGATGGCTTTCGCCGTGCGTTCGTTATCGCCGGTCGCCATGATGATCTTGAGGCCGCGGTCGTGCAGCGCCTTGATCGCTTCTGATGTCGTTGCCTTGATCGGGTCGGCGACGGCGACGATGCCGGCCAGTTTCTTGCCGACGGCGACGAACATCGCGGTCTTGCCTTCGGCCTGCAGCGCTTCGGCGCTGGTCGAGATGGATGCGATATCGATGCCGAGATCGGCCATCATCGCGGCGTTGCCGAGCGCGACGTTCTTTCCCGACACCGTGCCGGAAACGCCCTTGCCGGTCACCGCCTCGAAACCGCCGACGTCGGGAATCTTTACCCCGCGTTCACGGGCGCCTTCGACGATCGCCTCGGCCAGCGGATGCTCCGAGCCTTTTTCGAGCCCGGCGGCAAATGCCAGCAGATCATCCTGCGTTATGCCTTCGGCCGCGACGAGGTCGGTCAATCTCGGCCGGCCTTCGGTCAATGTGCCGGTCTTGTCGACGATAAGCGTGTCGACCGAAGCAAAGCGTTCGAGCGCCTCGGCATCCTTGATCAGCACGCCGGCATGCGCGCCGCGCCCCGTGGCGGTCATGATCGACATAGGCGTGGCAAGCCCCAGCGCGCAAGGACAGGCGATGATCAGCACCGAGACCGCAGAGACGATGGCAAAGATCAGGCTGGGTTGCGGCCCGAAGATCGCCCAGGCGATGAACGCAACGATCGCAACCACCACGACGGCCGGGACGAAATAGAAGGAGACGCGGTCGGCCAGACCCTGGATCGGCGCGCGCGAACGCTGCGCCTTGGCGACGAGCTCGACGATCCGCGCCAGCGTGGTTTCGGCGCCGATCCTCTCGGCGCGCATGATCAGCGAACCGTTCTTGTTGAGCGTGCCGCCGGTGAGCGGGTCGCCTTCGGTCTTTTCGACCGGCAGCGGCTCGCCTGACAGCATCGATTCGTCGATGGAAGAGCGGCCTTCCAGCACGATGCCGTCGACCGGCACGGCATCGCCGGGGCGGATGCGCAGGCGATCGCCGGCCTTGACCGTGTCGAGCGGCACGTCGTTTTCGGAACCGTCCTCGCCGATCAGCCGCGCGGTCTTCGGCGCGAGGTCGAGCAGCGCGCGGATCGCCGAGCCGGTTTTCTCACGGGCGCGCAACTCCAGCACCTGGCCGAGGAAAACCAGCGCCACGATGACGGCGGCCGCCTCGAAATAGACCGGCACCGTGCCCTCATGACCGCGGAACTGGTGCGGAAAAATATCCGGGAACAGCGCGGCGACGACGCTGTAGAGATAGGCGGCACCAACGCCGAGCGAAATCAGCGTCCACATGTTGGGGCTGCGGTTGAGAACCGAATCCCAGCCGCGATGGAAGAAAGGGAATGCCGCCCACAGCACAACCGGGCTGGCCAGCGCCAATTCCACCCAGATCTTCGCCGAATCCTCGATGAAGGCGCTAAACGTCACGCCGAGCATTGGCGCCATGGCGAATATCAGCAATGGCACCGACAACACGGCGCTCACCCAGAACCGCCTCGTGAAGTCGACCAGTTCCGGGTTCGGCCCCTCATCGCCGGTCGGCACGCCCATCGGCTCCAGCGCCATGCCGCAGATCGGGCAGGCGCCCGGCTTGTCGCGGACGATTTCGGGATGCATCGGGCAGGTGTATTGCGTGCCTTTCGGCATCGCCTGCGGCTCTGGCTTGTCGCCAAGATACTTTGCCGGCTCCGCCTCGAATTTCACCTTGCAGCCGGCCGAACAAAAATAGAAGCCCTGGCCTTCATGCCGGGAAAAGTGCTTCGCGGCGGCACGGTCGACACGCATGCCGCAGACCGGGTCGGTGGCGCTAAGGTACTTTTCCGGCTCGGCCGTGAATTTTGAACGGCAGCGCTCGCTGCAGAAATGATAGAGATGGCCGCCATGCTCGGCTGTCGGCTTGCCGGCGGCCGGATCGACGGTCATGCCGCAGACCGGATCGCGAATGACGGCGTCGGCGACGGACGGAACAGCTTTTGCCGCGCAGCAGCCGCTATGGGCGTGATGGTCATGGTCGGAATGCGTCATGCGGAAATGCCCCTGTGTCTCGGTTCTGAAACGGAGGTAGTGCTTCCAGTGACTGGAAGGTCAAGGACCAATTTCTGTTTTTCTTGCCGAGGCACGCGCCAAACCGCCGGCGGACAATCCCGCATCCAGCCGCCGCCGCATGCCATCGACGACTCCGTGGAGAGCGTGTCCGTCCGACCCATACCCAGCGCCGCGAAAACGCGCTATAGACGCCGCCAAAACGGCGAGGCCGAACGGCACTTATGGCAAGAATCTCTCTAAAGCTCGATGAACTGATCGACAGCCAAGCCTTGCGCTGCGAGATGACGGCGCTGACCGCGGCCACGGCAGGCGACGGCTCCGGCAAGGCTGCGCGCGCCGGTGTTCTCCAGCTTCTCAAGGGCAGGCTGACCGCCGGCCGCAGCATCGCCGAACGCATGCTGATGGACGACGGCAGTGGCACCGCCTGCGCCGCCCGGCTGTCGCATCTCATGGACGAGATCATCCGCGCGCTCTACGATTTCGCCGCCACCCATGTCTATCGCGTCAAAAATCCGTCATCGGCCGAACGCATGGCCGTCGTCGCGGTCGGCGGCTATGGCCGCGGCACGCTGGCGCCGGGATCCGACATCGATCTCCTCTTCCTGCTGCCCTACAAGCAGACGCCATGGGGCGAGCAAATCGTCGAATACATGCTCTACATACTTTGGGATCTGGGGCTGAAGGTCGGCCACGCCACCCGCAACATCGACGAATGCCTGCGGCTGTCGCGCACCGACATCACCATCCGCACCTCGATCCTGGAAGCGCGTTTCCTGTGGGGCGAGCAGAAGCTCTATGACGAGCTCTTGCAGCGTTTCGACCGCGAGGTGGTGCGCACGACCGGGCCCGAATATGTGCAGGCCAAGCTTGCCGAACGCGACGAGCGCCATGCCAAGGCCGGCGAAAGCCGCTATCTGGTCGAACCCAACGTCAAGGACGGCAAAGGCGGCCTGCGCGACCTGCAGACGCTGTTCTGGATCGGCAAGTATTTCTACCGGGTGCGCACCGGCGAGGAGCTGGTCGACAAGGGCGTCTTCACCGGCACCGAATACCGGGAGTTCCAGAAGGCCGAGGATTTCCTGTGGGCGGTGCGCTGCCACATGCATTTCCTCACCGGCAAAGCCGAGGAACGGCTGCATTTCGACATCCAGCGCGAGATCGCCGAGCGGCTGGGCTACACCACACATCCAGGCCTGTCGGCGGTCGAGCGCTTCATGAAGCATTACTTCCTCGTCGCCAAGGATGTCGGGGATCTCACCCGCATCTTCTGCGCTGCACTCGAGGAAGAGCAGGCCAAGCATGTGCCGGGCTTCAACCGCATCTTCCTCACCTTCTCGCGCCGCAAGCGCAAGCTTGCCGGCACGTCCGATTTCATTATCGACAACCACCGCATCAACGTCGCCGACGACCTGGTGTTCGAGCGCGATCCGGTCAATCTCTTGAGGCTGTTCTGGTTCGCCGACAAGCACGGGCTGGAATTTCACCCCGATGCGCTGAAGCTGCTGACCCGTTCGCTCGGCCTCGTCGGCAAGGCGCTCAGGCGCGACGAGGAAGCCAACCGGCTGTTCCTCGACATATTGACGTCGGACCGCAATGCCGAACTCAATCTCAGGCGCATGAACGAGGCGGGACTGCTGGCAAAGCTGATCCCGGATTTCGGCAAGATCGTCGCCATGATGCAGTTCTCGATGTACCACCACTATACGGTGGACGAGCACCTGATCCGCTGTATCGGCGTTTTGGCCGAGATCGAGCGTGGCGACGGTGAAAAGATCCACCCGCTTGCCCACACGCTGATGCCGGGGCTGAAGAAAAGCCGCGAGGCGCTCTACGTCGCGGTGCTTTTGCACGACATCGCCAAGGGACGGCCCGAGGACCATTCCGAAGTGGGTGCCCGGATCGCGCGGCGCATCTGCCCGCATATGGGGCTGTCGGCGGCCGACACCGAAACAGTTGCCTGGCTGGTCGAGAACCACCTCGTCATGTCGATGACGGCACAGACCCGCGATCTCAACGACCGCAAGACAATCGAGGATTTCGCCGCGATCGTGCAGTCGGTCGAACGGCTGAAGCTGCTGCTCATCCTTACCGTCTGCGATATCAGAGGCGTCGGGCCGGGCGTCTGGAACGGCTGGAAAGGCCAATTGCTGCGCACGCTCTACTATGAGACCGAATTGCTGTTGACCGGGGGATTTTCGGAAGTGTCGCGCGCCGAGCGAACGGCGGCGGCACGCGAGCGGCTGGCCGAAGCGCTTGCCGATTGGTCCGAAAAAGCCCGCAAGCGCTATGTCGGCCTGCACTACGAGAACTATCTGCTGACGGTCGATCTCGCCGACCAGCTTCGCCACGCCGAATTCATCCGCGAGGCGGATGCGGCGGGCAAGAAGCTCACCACGATGATCAAGACCCATCAGTTCGAGGCGGTGACCGAGATCACCGTGCTGGCGCAGGACCATCCCCGCCTGCTTTCGGTCATTGCCGGGGCATGTGTGGCGGCCGGCGGCAACATTGTCGACGCTCAGATCTTCACCACCGCCGATGGCCGCGCGCTGGACACCATCCTGATCTCGAGGGAATTCGACCGCGACGAGGACGAACGCCGCCGCGCCGGGCGCGTCGGCCGCCTGATCGAGGATGTGCTGTCGGGCAAGAGCTGGCTGCCGGAGATGATCGAGAAGCGCACCAAGCCGCGGCGCGGCGCCAAGGTCTTCCGCATCCCGCCGCGCGCCGAAATCCGCAATACGCTGTCGAACCGGTTCTCGGTGATCGAGGTCGAGGGGTTGGATCGGCCGGGCCTGCTGTCCGAGATCACCGGGGCGTTGTCCGACCTGTCGCTCGACATCGCGTCGGCACACATCACCACCTTCGGCGAAAAGGTCATCGATACCTTCTATGTAACCGATCTCACCGGCCAGAAGATCGACAGCCCGACGCGCATGGCCGCCATCCAAAACAGGCTGATCGCGGTTCTCGAAGGCACCGTGCCGGAGCGCGGCGGCAAGGCCAAGGCCGCGGCCGAGTGAAAACCACCATTTATTTGTCCCAATCCTGCAGGCAGTCTCCAGACGCATGAGCCTTGTCAAAAAGTTCGCGACGGTCGCTTCCGGCACGCTGATGAGCCGTGCCCTCGGCTTCGGCCGCGAGATGCTGATGGCGGCCGCACTCGGCACCGGGCCGATTGCCGACGCCTTCAACGCGGCGTTCCAGTTTCCCAATACCTTTCGCCGGCTGTTTGCCGAAGGCGCCTTCAATGCCGCCTTCGTGCCGCTGTTCGCCAAAGAAATCGAGACCCACGGCACCGATGGCGCCAAGCGCTTTTCGGAAGAGGTGTTCGGCGTGCTGTTCACGGCGCTGCTGGCGCTGACCATCGCCATGGAACTGGCGATGCCGCTGATCGTGCGCTACCTGGTGGCGCCGGGCTTTGCCGACACGCCGGGAAAGTTCGAGATGACGGTCCGGCTTGCGACCATCATGTTTCCCTACCTGATCTGCATGTCGCTCGGCGCCATGATGGCCGGCATGCTGAATTCGCTGCGCCGCTATTTCGCCGCGGCGGTGGCGCCAGTGTTCCTCAACATCATCCTGATCGGCGTGCTCGCCTATTCCTGGCACAAGGGATCGGACGCGCGCACCGTCGGCTTCGCGTTGGCGTGGGGCGTGCTGGCGGCGGGGCTGGTGCAACTGGCGATCGTCTGGGTGGCGGTGCGCCATGCCGGCATCTCGATCGGTTTCCGCAGGCCAAAGATGACGCGAAATGTCAAGCGGCTGCTGATCCTGGCGCTGCCGGCGGCAATCACCGGCGGCATCACTCAGATCAACCAGCTGATCGGCACCGCGATCGCCTCGGCGCAGGACAGTGCGGTGTCGTCTCTCGCCTATGCCGACCGTATCTACCAGCTGCCGCTCGGCGTCGTCGGCGTCGCCGTCGCCATCGTGCTTCTGCCCGAGCTGTCGCGGGCGCTGAAGTCAGGCAATCTGATCGAAGCGGCCAATCTGCAGAACCGGTCGGTGGAGTTCACCTTGTTCCTGACGTTGCCGGCGGCGGCGGCACTGCTGGTCATGTCGGAGCCGATCGTGGGGCTGGTCTACGAACGCGGGGCATTTGCCGCCAACAACTCGACGCCAATCGTGGCGGCAATCCTGGCGATCTTCGGCTTGGGTTTGCCGGCCTTTGTGCTGATCAAGGCGTTCACGCCCGGCTATTTCGCCCGCGAAGACACGCGCACGCCGATGATCTTCGCCGCCATCTCGGTGGCGGTGAACATCACCACCGCGCTGACGCTGTTTCCGCAGATGGGCGCGCCGGGCATCGCCGTCGCCTCGGCCGTCGCCGGCTGGGTCAATGCGCTGATGCTGCTCGGCGTGCTGATCCGGCGCGGTCACTGGGGCCGCGACGTACCACTCATGAGACGCATCCCACGGCTGGTGCTGTCGGCGGCGGTGATGGGGGCGGCGCTCTATTTTGCCGAGCACTGGTTTGCCGCCCAACTGGCCTCGGGCTCACCGCTGGTCGTCAAGGCTACGACGCTTCTCGCGCTGGTTGCCGGCGGAGCGTTGCTTTATTTCGTCACCGCCTTCGCCACCGGCGGCGCCGATTTCGGCATGATCCGGCGCAATGTCAGGCGGAAGGGATCGCCGCCTGTCAGTGAGCCGAACGATAGCGGCTCTGTCGACAAGCATTAGTCTCACAGGACAGTTGTGTCATAGACCGAGCGCGGCAGCGGGTTGCGTGCTTGCTTGCTAAGCTCAATCCCGAACTCGGCCCGAAGCCGTGCCGCCGTTCCAGCGGCGTCTCACGATTGCGCCGGCGCTCCAGAGCTTCACGCATGGCAATCTCCCCGTTTTACGGGGGGAAAGTAGCTGGCCGCAAATGCCGGCGGCCTTCCTGCAACGTTAGCGACCGGTGAAACCGGCGATGACGGCGTCTTTCTCCCCGTCTCTTTACGGGGAGAAATGTCCGGCAGGACAATGAGGGGCAGCGTCGGCCTGTCAAGCCGAGCGACAAGCGCAACAAGCGCGATGCCTCAAACAGTATGGAACAAGCAATCTGGCCCGAAGCGATTTGCCCCGCCGTGCTAGCCGACAACCTCTTGATCCGCTCCCCGCTCTCGTCCATAAGCGCGCCGTCGAAAGACTTTCGCCGCGTGCGAAACGGCCCTCCACAAGCCCGGGAAACACCATGACTGACTCCAATCAGCCCGCCTTCAATCAGCCTGCCTTCAATCAGCCTGCCTTCAAGCCACTTGTCTTTTCCGGCGTCCAGCCGACCGGCAATCTGCATCTCGGCAACTATCTCGGCGCCATCAAGAAATTCGTCGCCCTGCAGGACACCTCCGATTGCATCTATTGCGTCGTCGACCTGCATTCGCTGACCGCGCAGCTTGTCCATGACGATCTCAAGGACCAGACACGCTCGATCACCGCGGCGTTTCTCGCCTCCGGCATCGACCCGAAGAAGCACATCGTCTTCAACCAGTCGCGGGTCATGCAACACGCCGAGCTTGCCTGGATCTTCAACTGCGTGGCCCGCATCGGCTGGATGAACCGGATGACGCAGTTCAAGGACAAGGCCGGCAAGGACCGCGAGAATGCATCGCTCGGGCTGCTTGCCTATCCGAGCCTGATGGCGGCCGACATCCTCGTCTACCGCGCCACCCACGTGCCGGTCGGCGATGACCAGAAGCAGCATCTGGAGCTGACACGCGACATCGCGCAAAAATTCAACAACGACTTTTCGGACCGCATCGCCGGCCTTGGCGTCGGCGTCGAGATGAAGGTCGGCGAGGAGACGGTGAACGGTTATTTCCCGCTGACCGAGCCGATCATCGGCGGACCGGCGGCGCGCATCATGTCGCTGCGCGACGGCTCCAAGAAGATGTCGAAGTCGGACCCGTCGGACCTGTCGCGCATCAATTTGACCGACGATGCCGACAGCATCTCGAAGAAGATCCGCAAGGCCAAGACTGACCCCGAGGCATTGCCAAGTGAATTGGACGGCCTTGCCGGCCGGCCGGAAGCCGAAAACCTGGTCGGCATCTATGCGGGTCTGGCCGAGGTATCGAAGGAGGCGGTGCTGAAAGAGTTCGGCGGCCAGCAGTTTTCGGTATTCAAGCCGGCGCTGGCCGACCTTGCCGTGGAAAAGCTGGCGCCGGTCGCCGGCGAGATGCGCCGCATTTCCGACGACCGCGCATATGTCGACGCAGTGCTGGGGGATGGCGGCGAACGCGCCGGCACACTGGCCGAAGCGACGATGAAGACCGTGCGCGACATCATCGGCCTGCTGCAAGGCTGATCTGCACCCAACATCGCTGCACCCGCGGGTCGCTTGCGGCCGGGCTGTGGCGGTGGCAGATTGCGATCGAAACCAGGAACAGGGTGAACATGGTCTCCAAACGCCTCAGCCGCGAAGCCGGCCATCGCCGCAAATTCCTGGCGATCATCGACGACACGCCCGAATGCGAGCGGGCCGTCGCCTACGCCTCGAAGCGCGCGCAGAGCACCAGCGGCGTGCTGGTGCTGCTCTATGTGATCGAACCGGACGATTTCCAGCATTGGCTGGGTGTCGAGAAGATCATGCGCGAGGAGGCCACCGCCACCGCGCGGGCGGCGCTTGATGCGTACGCCAACAAGGTGCGCCAAAAGCTCGGCATCGAGCCGGAACTGGTGGTGCGCGAAGGCAAGCCGACGGAAGAGATCCACAAATTGATCGAGGAAGACCAGGATATCGCCATCCTCGTGCTGGCGGCCGGCGCCGGTAAAGAGGGCCCGGGGCCATTGGTCGGCGCGGTCGCCGGCAAGGGCGCCGCCTTTCCCATCCCGGTGACGGTGGTGCCGCAGAACCTGTCGGACGAAGAGATCGACAGCCTGGCCTAAGGTATGTTGATATTAAGGTGATGCCGGAGTGCGAATGGCGGTTTCCTGCGCTTCCGGTGCTCACGTACCCAAAAGTACGCTCCGCTGCGGTTCTCGGAAGCCACCCAGTCTGGTCGCTTCGCGCGCGTCTTCGTCTCCGACGCGGCCTGACCCGAATCTCAACACACCTTGGGGCAAAATCCCTAACCTGACGCAAAATCAAAGTGCTGAGCGTCCTTTGCGCGTCCAATTGAACGCGCGGCGCGGTAGAAGAAAATTCATTCTCTCGGGCGGCCGTTCCGGCGATGCCTTTGGCTTGAATGTCCCGCCGATAAGGCCTATTTAGAATTATTCCAAACTATCTGCCCGAATGGGCACGGAGATATCCATGTTCATCCAGACCGAATCGACGCCGAATCCGGCGACATTGAAGTTCCTGCCCGGCAAGGAAGTGCTTGTCGAAGGCACCGCCGATTTCCGCGATGCCGACAGCGCCGCTACGGCTTCGCCGCTGGCCGGCCGGCTGTTCGAGATCCCCGGCGTCACCGGCGTCTTCTTCGGCTATGATTTCATCACCGTGACCAAGGACGGGCCCGACTGGCAGCATCTGAAGCCGGCGATCCTCGGCGCCATTATGGAGCACTTCATGTCCGGCGCGCCGGTGATGGCCAAGGCCGGCCCCGCTGCCGAGACCAGCCAGACCGGCGAATTCTACGACAAGGCCGACGAGGAACTGGTCATCACCATCAAGGAACTGCTCGACACGCGGGTGCGCCCGGCCGTCGCCCAGGACGGTGGCGACATCACCTTCCGCGGCTTCGAGAACGGCACCGTGTTCCTGCACATGAAGGGCGCCTGCGCCGGCTGCCCGTCATCGACGGCGACGCTGAAGCACGGCATCCAGAACCTGCTCCGGCATTTTGTGCCCGAGGTGCAGCAGGTCGAACAGGTCTCTTAGAGACTCGGCTCAAAGAACGCCAATCCGCCTTCACGCGATAGCCAGGGCAATCGCTTCGGGTTGCGCCGGGATCGACAATTGGTCTTTTGTCTGAAGCGATTGCTCTGGCGCGATAACAAAAAACCGGGCCAAACTGCCCGGTTTTCTGTTCTGCGACGTCCATTTGTTGCCTAGACGGTCCGCGTATGAAAGTTGTTACAAGACTATCACTTTAGCGCCGACCGAGGTGCGGTCGTAGAGGTCGATGATATCCTGGTTCATCAGCCGGATGCAGCCCGACGACATCGCCTTGCCGATCGAGTTCCACTCCGGGCTGCCATGCAGCCGGTAGCCCGAATCGCCGCCCTTGTTGAACAGATATAGGGCGCGCGCACCGAGTGGGTTGGTCAATCCGGGCTCCATGCCGCCGGCAAACTTGGCGAGCTCCGGCTGGCGCTTGATCATCGCCGAAGGCGGCGTCCAGGTCGGCCATTCGCGCTTCACCGCGATACGGGCGGTGCCGCGCCATTCAAAACCCTCGCGGCCGACGCCGATCCCGTAACGCATCGCCTCGCCGCCGCCCATGACATAATAGAGAAACTTGTTCTGCGTATCGACCACGATGGTGCCCGGCTTTTCATCGGTGTCGTAGCTAACGACCTGCCGGCGATACTTGAACGGCACCTTTTCGATCGGAATGCGCGGCAGTTGATAGCCCGCATCGGTCATCGGGCCATAGTTGTTAGTGAATATCTGCGAGCCGATGGTGCTGCAACCAGCAATAGCCGTCGACAGCGCAAGTGCGGCGACGATTGCGAATGACTTCATGCGCATGAAAAGGTCCGATGCCCCGCCCGAAATAGAGCGGCTCGAGACGGCCGCTTTGTCGCCATCATTCATGCTGGCATTTGCTTTGCTTGCCAAGCGCGCGATGCCTATATGCAGGGGCTTACATGCCGGTAAGTCCTCAACTGTGGCCTTTCGGCAACGGCGATCATGAGATTATGTAGGAAATTCAATGGGGCGGCCCACCAAGCCGCCGGAAGTCAAGGAACTCATCATGATGTCGGAGATGCCGCCCAGCGTTCCGGCCTGCCGGCCAAGACCATTCGCTACTATGAGGAGATCGGCCTGATCCGTCCGGCGCGCGCCGGCAACGGCTACCGCGACTATTGCGGCGACGACATCCACCGGCTGACTTTCCTGCGCCGCGCGCGCAATCTCGGCTTTTCGATCGACGACTGCCGCCAGCTGATGGCGCTCTACCACGACCGTAGCCGCGCCAGCCATGACATGCGCGAGATCGCCGCCGCGCATGTGACGGCAATCGAGGAGAAGGTGCGCGAGCTGCAGTCGATGCGCTCGACCTTGCAGAAGCTGATCCATGCCTGCCACGGCGATGACAGGCCGGACTGCCCGATCCTGGAGGATATTGCGGGGGCTGCGCAGGCTGGAGATAAAATCGCTTCCGCGGCGGCATGAGCGACTAGCCTCCGACACTCCGCGAGGCCGCAAAGGGGGCCTTACGACCCCGGCGGGCGATACCGGATCGACTTTGCCTTCCCAAGCGCTTGCATCGTCTCTTCGACGCTTAGGA